>JACCVE010000503.1 GCA_013698285.1 Chloroflexia bacterium
GCCTGGTCGGTCGACTCGATGACCTGCTGGGTGATGCCCAGGTCCGCCTCGGCCCGCAGCATGCCGGCGTAGGCGAGGTCGTTGAAGTTCTGGTCTCCGAGACCGGCGGTGTCGGTGACCATCACCACGCTGATGCCGTCCTGGGCGGACGCGTGCCGGAGCCCGGCCCCGAGCAGGGACAGGGCCGGCGCGACGGCCGCCACCTTGACCACGTTGCGGCGGCTGACGGCGGTCTCGAACGGCTGGGCCGGCTTGGTGAACTCGAACATCGGGGGCTCTCTCCTCGATCGATGGGTGACGGGCGTCCCGCTCCCATGAAATGTCGCATTGCGCCGGTGATCCGACCGGGACACACGGTCGCCCCACGGTCGAGCGGCGACGAAGCGGTGATGCGCGGACGGTCGATGGTACCAGGGCGGGACCAGGTCGGGCGAACCTGACCAGGCCCCGGACCCGCGTACGGTCGCGGCGACGGCGTCAGCGACTACCCGAGCGGGGTCGCCTCGGCGTCGTCGGCATCGTCGTCGCCGCCGGTACCGTCGGCGGTGTCGTCACCGGCCACCGGTGTGCCCTCGCCGGTCAGGATGGCGACCGGATCCGGCACCGGGACGCTAACGACGGTGAACGGCAGTTCCGGGTCCGTGCCCTCGCTGCGGGCCCCGAACTGGGAGTTGACGACCAGGGCCCGGCCATCGCCGGTCAGCTCCAGGGTGGTCGGGTAGTTGAAGGCGTCATAGGTAACCGTGTCGATGGGGGTGCCGCTGGCGAAGTCGTCCGCCATCGCGATCGGCACGATGAGCTCCTGCTGGTTCTGGAGGACGTAGAGGGCTTGGCCCTCGATGGCCATGCCGTCGCCGTTCGGCACCGTGGTGTCGCCCAGGTCGATCTCGGTCACGTCGCCGCTCGACACCTCGATCCGGAACAGGAGACCGGTCACGGACTGGACGACGATCAGATAGGTGCCGTCGTCGGTGGCCTCGATACCGTTAGCGTTGAAGCCGTCGTTCTGGAACTCGAAGTCGGTGCCCGTGAAGTCCAGGTACTGGTCGATCTCGGCGGACACCTCTGCGGCGTCATCGTCCTCGTCCTCGGTCAGCGTCACCTGCCAGATGATCGGGTTGAACGAGTCGGTCACGTAGGCCTCGCCATCGACGATCGCGATGTCGTTGAGGAACGTGTCCGGGGTCAGTTCGTTCTCGACCGTGGCGAGGAAGTCGCCCGACTCGGTGTCGTAGACCCAGACGCCCCCGGTGTCACCACCGGCGACGAACAAGCGCCCGTCGTCGTCGATCTCCATCCCGATCGCGGTGGTCCGGTCGTCGGCACCCCCCTCGGAGAAGACCTCGACCTCGCCCGACTCGATGTCGCCTCGGAAGATCGTGCCGTCGGTCGTGCTGCCGACGTAGAAGACATTCTCGTCTTCATCGTAGGCGACGCCTTCGGGGTAGACCTCATCGCCCGGCAACTCGAAGGTGATCACGTCCTCGGCGGCGACCGGGGTCGCGCCGGGGGTGGATTGGGCCAGCGCGGCGGCAGTGCCGGCCATGACGCTGAGCAGCGCCCCGATCAAGCTAAAGACGAAGATCGCATATGGTCGCGTTTCGGTCATCTGGACTCCCTTACTGGTCGGTGAGGTTCCGGAGACACCCGGTTTCCTGGCGTGACCTGATCGGCCACGCCGGGCGTCTCCCGTTGGCTCGCAAATATGGCGCCACCCGGTCGCGGCGCCCCAGGCCCCATCGGGAGGCACTCCCCGGGTGCGCGTGGATGGCCATGTCCGGCGTATCAGGTCCGGTCGGCACTCACCGGACCGTCGCCGATCGCGTCGTCCGGCCCCATGTCCGGCCCCATGTCCGGTTCGGTGTCGGGCTCGTCGTCGGCCAGGCCGTCGGTGGCGTCCTCGGGCGGGGCGATCTCCTGGTCGGCGATGGGGGTGTAGCCGAGGGCCAGGGACTGGGCCACGATCCCCCGCCGCATCAGGCGCTCGGCCTCGCGCAGGGCGGCCTCGACCGGGTGGGCGGGCGCGGCACGGGTCAGCATCTCCCGGACCTGGCGCATCAGGTCGATCGTCTTGTTGAAGGTCAGGACCAGGTCGCCCTCGGAGAGCTGGAGCTTCTCGCCGATCTCGACCATCGACGCCCCCTGGCACCACGCCCGGGCCGCGCCGTAGAAGGCGGGGTTATGCCCTTCCGAGATGAAGAGGCCCGCATCCCGCTCCTCCCCCAGCACGTCGCGCTCCAGGTCTTCCAACCGCCGCCGCAGCGCCACTAGCCGGTCGGGGAGGACGAACCGGTTGTCGTAGCGGTAGTCGCGGTCGAAGCTGTACCAGGAGAAGACCTCGGCCAGGTCCGCCCCCCCCAGGTGGTCGATCCAGCCCCGATCGACGAGTTCGCAGAGGATCAGGCCATCATTGTCGAAGACGTCGGCCAGCATGTCGGCCTTGGCGGTCGGGTAGCCCCGGTGCAGGTAGCCGAACCGGTGCAGCACGTCGCGGATGGCCCCGATCACGCCCCGGATGCGCGTCTCCTCGGCATCGCTCTCCCGCGCCAGCAGGTCTTCCAGGGCCGATCGCTCTCGGGCCAGCTCATCGACCGCGCGGAGGTTGCGACGGTGCTCCTTCTGCTTCGGACAGGCGTGGCAAGGATGCTCGCCACGAGCCTCCGCCAGGCCCCGCCGCTCCTCGACCGCCTCGGCCGCCTCGGCGGCGATCCTTGCCAGGGAAGCTGTCTGCCGCGCCCCCTCCCCGGCCTGGTGCTCGGCCGCGATGGCCTCCAGGTCCGGCAGATCCAGCCGGTCAAGTCGTCGCCACAGGGCGGCCAGGGTGGCGTGGTGGACGAGGTCGCGGGCCTCCCCGACGCCCTCCGGCGGCTCGACCAAGGCTTCGGGCAGGTCCAGGGTCGTCTCGGTCAGGTAATCGACCTGACGATACTCCGCCAACGTGGCGATCCGGCCACCGGCGAAGAGGAACCGTCCGACCCCGTCCCCCCCGACCCCATCGGTCCCGCCCCGGCCCAGGAGGAGGCCCCAGCCCCCCTCCCGGGCGTGGATGACCAGGCCCGGCACGGCGACCCGGAAGGCGCGCCGCAGGGCCTGGCGGGTCGGTTCCGGCCAGGGCGTGGCCCCGGCGAGCGCGGCGGTCCTCCCGGCCAGGTCCTGGTCCAGGCGACGCTCCCGCCCCTCGGCGGCGGTAAGGGAGCGGACCAGCGCCCCGTAGTCCTCCAGCAACTCGTCACCGCCTCCCAGGCCGATCAGGCAGCCGGAGTCGCCATGCGGGATGCCGGCGATGTCGCCGCCGATCTCGACGATGTCGTCTTCGAGGTCCCGCATCCGCTGGCTGCTCTGGAATTGGGCCAGGCTCTGCTGGAGCATGTGCCGGACCCGCTCGCCCTCGGGCGGGTCCCAGAGGTTCAGCACGGTGTTGTAGCGGATCGCGAAGGCCGAGCGGACGGGCAGCAGCGGCCCGGTGGCGATCTCCAGCATCTGCTTGAAGGGGATGTAGGGAGACTCCGGCACGACCACGTAGCCGTAGGCGTCCATCCCCCGCCGGCCGGCCCGGCCGGCCATCTGCTGGAACTCGTTCGGCAGCAGCAGGCGCCGGCGGCGGCCGTCCCACTTGGTCATCCGCCCGATCACCACGGTGCGGGCCGGCATGTTGACGCCCAGGGCCAGGGTGTCGGTGGCGAAGACGACCGCCATCAGGCCCCGGCTGAACAGCACCTCGACCAGTTGTTTCAGGACCGGCAGTAGCCCGGCGTGGTGGAAGCCGATCCCCCGGCGGGCCAGGCCGATCAGGAGCTGGACCTGGTCGAGGGCCTGGTCCTCGGGCCGGAGGCTGGCCAGGTAGCTGCCCAGCACCGTCTCGATCCGCGCCGCCTGGTCCGGGGTGATCAGGTGGGGCCGCATCGTCGCCAGCCGCTCGGCCTCGGACTGGCAGTCGTTGCGGCTGAACAGGAAATAGATGACCGGCAGCATGCCCTTCGCGCCCAGGGCATCGATGATCTCGCGGGCCTGGGGCTCGTCGGCCGGGCGGGGTGGCTTGGCGGTCCGGTCCCGGCCCTGGCGCGGCCCGGGCCGGCGCGGAGGGGGCTTGGCGTCCCGGAAGTCGCGCAGCTTGCGGCCGGTGTGGTCGATCACCTCGTGCAGCTCGTCGCCGGTGAAGTAGGCCAATGAGAGGGGGACCGACCGCCGGGTGTGGGTGATGAGGCGGATCGGGCGGTGGGTGCGGCCGATCCAGGCCGCGATCTCGGCCGCGTTGGAGACGGTGGCCGAGAGGCAGATGAGCTGGACGTGCTCCGGGCAGAGGATGATCGCCTCTTCCCAGGTGGTGCCGCGCTCGGGGTCGGCCAGGTAGTGGATCTCGTCGAAGATCACCGTGTCGACGTCGTCCACACTCCACGGTGTCTGGAGCAGCATGTTGCGCAGGACCTCGGTGGTCATCACCACAGCCCTGGCACCGGCATTCTCCGACACGTCGCCGGTCAGCAGGCCGACGTCGTCGCCGTAGATCGCCCGCAGGTCGCGGAACTTCTGGTTCGAGAGGGCCTTGATCGGGGTGGTGTAGAGAACCCGGCCATTGCGCCGGAAGGCCTCATAGATGCCGAACTCGGCGACCACCGTCTTGCCGGTCCCGGTCGGGGCGGCCACCATCACCGACTCGCCGCCGAGCAGGGTCCGGATCCCCTCCCGCTGGAACCCGTCTAATGGGAAGGGATAGAGGACGGAGAACTGCTCGATGATCGCCTCGGTCGCCGGGTCGCGCGGCCGTCCCGCCACGTCCGGAGCGTGGGGGGAACCATCGAGGACCCCCGCGACGATCGCCCCATCGCCGGGGTCCCCGTGGAAGGTGGCGACCGCGTCGGGCTCGCCCGTCGGCACCCGGAGCATGGCCGCACCCACCATGTCGGCGGGGGCCGAGGGGACCGGGCCGGGTCGTTGGTCGGTGCCGAGAGCCCGGCCCTCGTCCGGGGAATCATGTGGGGCGGCAGCGGTTCGCCCGGCCACCGGGCGCTTCGCGGGCACGCGACGCGGGCTCATCGCCACCGTCCGGGGCGCTCGCGGGACCGTCCGGTGGGAATCACATCAGGCGGAGACGAGGATCGCGCACGCCGCTCCAGGTGTGGGCCAATGGCATTCGGGGCCACCACGGACCCAGACCCGGCCTGATCTCCACGCTGGTTCGCGTCCCGCTGGTGGTCCATCGTCCGGCACATCATGGCCCTAGCGTACCCCATCGACCAGCGGCCCGTCGTCGTGGCGAATACCACCGCGGGCCATGGTGGCATCGCCCGCGGCGCATCCGGCATCGCGGCGGTGGCTGGTGTGCCGCTTGCGTAGGAGGAGGCGCGACACCTGGCCAGCGATCACCCATCGGGTCGCTCGCCGGTCCCGCCACGCTGGCGGGCGATGTCATGTTGGCTGGTCCCGGTTCACCACGGGACCAGACAGGATCACCGGATGAAATGGGTCGATCCCAAAGGAGACAGCGACATGCGACGGTATCTACTCGCGACCACCATGGTCGTCATCTTCGCCGTTGGTGCCCTGGCGGGCGCCTTCATCGTGAACCCCACGTCAGGCGAGGCGCAGGGGTCGTGCGGCGACTGGCTGCAGCAGACCTCTGACCGCGTCGGCGAGGCCCGCTTCATCCTCTACCCCGCCGACCGCTCCGGCGGCACCGGTCGGCCCGTCGACCAGGACGCCCAGATCCTGCTCCAGATGGCCGACGAGCAGTACCAGTCGAACTACCCCGAGGGGGCAGTCGAGTTGAACGACGACTTGGCCGAGGCGTTCACCACCGGCGCCTCGGGCCTGGGCGGGGCGGGCGGGGCGGCCCCGGAGACCCAGATCACCTTCGCCAAGGCGATCGTCTACAACGCCGACGCTCGCCTGATCGCGGTCTCCGAGAGCTGTTAGCGTCCTCACGGGAGCGGCATGCAGCCGTGGCGATCGGACGGTGACAGATCGCGTCGCCGCCCGATCGCCCGGTGAGATGCCCGCCGGGAAACGGGCTACCAGCCCATGCTGCCCCGGCCGCCCTTGAAGGGGCCGACGATGTCGGACGTGACCCAGCCGCCGTAGAAGTCGCCGGGCTGGGCCACGACGGCCTCGTCATCGACCAGGCAGCGGTCCATCCGGCCCGGGTAGAAGGCGACGTGGCCAGCCAGTGGCCCGAAGTCCCCGGTCGGGCGGGGGTAGGTCCAGGCGACGCCGGCCTCGGTCCGGTCCCCGACGGTCAGGTCGTAGTAGGAGGCACGGCCCTTCCATTCGCAGTGGCTGGACCGGTCGCTGGGCCGCAGCGCGCCGGGCCGGACATCCTCGACCGGGACGTAGTAGACGGGCGGGTGGCTGGTCTCCAGGACCCGCTTGGCGCGCCGCGTGTCGACGACCGTCTCGCCGCCGAACTCGATCCTGATCCGCCGGGGGGAATCTTCCAACCGGGGCGGCCGGGGATAATCCCAGACCGACTCCTGGCCCGGACCCGGTTCGATACGCTTCGCCCTGCCCATGATCATCTCTGGCACCCTCTTTGATTTTTGGGATATGTCGTCGGATACTCTCTCGACTGGTCGAAGGGTAGCCGAGTCATCCATCGTGCCCGGTGCCGATCGCTACGCCGTGTCGGGATATGGCTCCGCCACGAACGCGTGCTTCATGGTCAACGATCGTTCGGTCAGAGGGCGCAGCACGGGGCGCGGCACGCGCCCCTACAGGTGTCGTTGGACATCTCACATGATGATCTCGGCGCTACCACGGCCGTGAGGATGCCCGATGGCACGTGTCATCGGGGTCTGTCACCGGGACGGACTGGGGAGAGAACCGGGTGCGGGTCGGGATCAATGCCCGGTTGCTCTCGGGGGAGCCGGGCGTGCGGCAGGCCGGGATCGGGCGGTATCTCGACCGGCTGATCGCCGCGCTGCCGGAGGCGCTCGGGCCGGGGGATGAGATGGTCATCCTGGGGCAGCCCGCGCCGCCGGGGGAATCGGCCGCCCGGCGCGTCGTGTGGGAACAGGCGGTCCTGCCCCGTCATGCCCGGCGAGCCGCCCTGTCGCTGCTGCACGCGCCGGTCAATGTCGCGCCGCTGGCGGCACCGTGCCCGACGGTGGTCACCGTCCACGACCTGGCATTCTTCCGCCTGCCGGATGTCGTGCCGGCCGGGCGGAGGCGCTACCTCGCGGCGATGACGCGGGTCTCGGTCTCCCGGGCGGCAGGGGTCCTGGCGGTCTCAGAACACACGGCCCGTGATGCCGTCGAACTGCTCGGGGTGCCGCCGGGCCGGATCACGGTCACGCCGCTCGGGGTCGATCCCTGGTTCCGGCCCACGGGGGCAGATGCGCTGGCCGCGTTCCGGGCCGAACGCGGACTGGACCGGCCGTTCATCCTCGCCGTCGGCACCTTGGAGCCACGCAAGGGGCTGACGACGCTGCTCCGCGCCTTCGGCCGGGTCGCATCGTCGGTCCCCCATGACCTGGTGCTGGTCGGCGCGACCGGTTGGATGAACGAGTCGTTCGACCGGACCCTGGCGGGATTGCCGGGTCCGGTGCGAGAGCGGGTCCGGCAGGTGGGGTTCGTGCCAGCGGCGGACCTGCCCCCCTGGTACGGCGCGGCCAGCCTCTTCGCCTATCCTTCCCTGTACGAGGGGTTCGGCCTGCCGGTGCTGGAGGCGATGGCCTGCGGCACCCCGGTGATTACCTCGGCCGTCTCGGCCCTGCCGGAGACCGCCGGGGAGGCGGCCCTGCTCGTGCCGCCGGGGGATGCCGGGGCCCTGGCCGACGCCCTGGGCCGTCTCCTCGACGACCCGGCCCTGGCCGTCGATCTCTCGGGACGGGGCCTGGCCCGGGCGGCGCTGTTCCCGTGGTCCCGGACGGCGGAGGCCACGGTGGCCGCCTACCGGGCGGCACTCGGCGACTCGGGCCGACGAGCCGGATGACGAGCAGGGGCCGGTGGGGCGTGCCCACGCGGCGAGGGAGACCGTGACACCACGATGACGCGACCGACCGTGCGAGACCTCGGCGAGTTTGGCCTGATCGAGCGGCTGCGCTCCGCCTTGCCCGCCGAGGTCCGGTCGGGGCCGGGGCTGACGCTGGGCATCGGGGACGACGCGGCGGTCTGGCAGCCGCCGGACCCCGGCGCGATCGTGATCTCGACCGACGCGATGGTGGAGGGGGTCCACTTCCGGCTCGATCCCGGGTGGAGCACCTGGGCCGACACCGGGCATAAGGCGCTGGCGGTCAACCTCTCCGACCTGGCCGCGATGGGGGCCCGGCCCCGCCTGGCCGTGGTGACGGTCGCACTGCGGGGCGACGAGGCGGTCGAGGATGTGACCTCGGCGTACACCGCCCTTGGCGACCTGGCCGCCGCCGCCGGGTGTCTGGTCGCCGGGGGCGACATCGTGGCGGCGCCGGTGGTCTCCTGGCACGTCACCGTGATCGGCCAGGCCGGGCCGGCCGGGGTCCTCCGCCGCGACGGCGCCAACCCCGGGGACCTGATCGCGGTCAGCGGCACCCTCGGCGCCTCGGCCGCCGGGTTCCAAA
>JACCVE010000513.1 GCA_013698285.1 Chloroflexia bacterium
CCCGGACCGAGGACATCGGGGCCCGGCGGTTGCACACGATCATCGAGCGGGTGCTGGAGGAGGTCTCCTTCTCGGCGCACGAGCACGCCGGGGAGACGGTGACGATCACCGCCGAGTTCGTCGCCGAGCGCGTCGGAGACGTCGCCGAGGACGAGGACCTGAGCGCGTTCATCCTCTGAGAGACGGGAGACGGGAGACGGCGGGGGTCGAGGGGTCGGCGGTTCATAGGAGGTGGTGCCGGGGTGTCCCGGCCCCGGTGGGCGCCGGGGTCAGGGCACTGGTCTTTGGGCGCACTGCACAATGGGTAGGCGCTGCCCTGGCCGGTGCGGCGCGTTCCGCGTCTGGATCGCTTGACACCCCCGGGGGCCGGTGCTAGATTCCGCGACATTCACCGTCGAAAGCGGCTTGGACGGGCGCGGGACCTAGGCGTCCTGACCAACCCAGCACACACGAGGCAACGGACACGCGTCCCGGCGCGGGTCCTGTCCTCCACCGGGTAGGAGTGTCGATGGGGCGCTACATCGCCGCGCGGGTCTTCTGGTTCGTCCCGACGATGCTGATGTTGATCGCGTTGACCTTCACGATCCTGAAGCTGACGCCTGGCACCGGCGTGGTGCCCCAGGGCGCCCAGATCGTCACCCAGGACCAGATCGAGACTTTGAAGCGGCACTATGGGCTCGACAAGCCCCTCTACCAGCAATTCGGCATCTATGTCGCCAATGCCGTCCAGGGCGACTTCGGCGACTCGTTCCAGTACCGGGGCCAGACGGTCAATTCCATCATCAGCCGCACGTTCCCGATCTCCTTGCGGCTGGGTGCCTTCGCCACCCTCTTCGCGGTGGTGGTCGGGTTGACGCTCGGGGTCCTGGCGGCCGTGAACCAGAACGGCGCTCTCGACTATCTCTCCGTCACCATGGCCATCCTGTTCTACAGCTTGCCGAACTTCGTGATGGGCTTCCTCCTCATCCTGCTCCTCGCGGTCTGGTTACCGGGGCAGGGGATCAACCTGGGATTCAACATCGGCGGGGTCCAGGGGTGGCGAGACTGGATCTTGCCGACGATCGCCCTCGGGGCGGCCCCGCTGGCGACGATCGCCCGCTACACGCGGTCCAGCGTGATCGAGGCGATTCGGTCCGACTACGTGCGGACGGCCCGGGCGAAGGGGTTGAGCGAGGGCCGGGTGGTCACCAAGCACGTCCTGAAGAATGCCCTGATCCCGGTGCTGACGTTGATCGGGCCCATCTTCGCGGCGGTGGGGACGGGATCGTTCTTCGTCGAGGAAGTCTTCAATATCCCCGGGATGGGCCCGTACTTCGTCGAGAGCATCACCGCCAAGGACCAGCCGATGGTGCTGGCGGTGGTGCTGATCTACGGGGTCTTCCTGGCGGTGATGAACCTGGTCGTCGATGTCCTGTACGGCTTCATCGACCCGAGGATCCGGTACTGAGCCGGAGCCGCCGCCCGGGACCGCGCGATGCCGGCGTCCTGGACTCGACCGCCCGATACCGATCAATGGTAGGGAACGATGGCCCAGACCCGAGCGAGTGACAACCCCATCGACCGGCTGGAGACGGTGCCACTGCCGGGGGCGGTCGCGCCCGGCCCCCTGGCCGAGGCGGCCGTCGTCCCCGGCGGGGCGGGCCGCTTGGGCGACTCGTTGGCGAACCCACGCCAGCGGAGCCTGTGGGGCGATTCCTGGCGCCGTCTCCTGAAGAACCGGTTGGCCGTGATCGGCCTCGTGGTCGTGACCACGTTCATCGTCATGGCGGCCCTGGCCCCGGTGATCGCCCCGTACAACCAATCCGAGGTGGTCAACCCCGGCCTGACCCGGCTGGAGCCGAGCTGGACCTGGCCGGCCGGATTGGACCAGAACGGGCGGGACATCTTCAGCCGCCTGCTCTACGGGGCGCGGGTCTCGCTGGTGGTCGGGGTGCTGGCCCAGGTCCTGATCCTGCTGATCGGGGTTCCGATCGGGGCGATGGCCGGGTACTACGGCGGCACCGTCGACAACCTGCTGATGCGGTTCGTCGACGTGATCTACGCGGTGCCGCAATTGCTGCTGGTGATGATCTTCCTGAACCTGTTCGGACCCGGGCTGACCAATATCTTCATCGCCATCGGTTTGGTCGGTTGGGTCACCGAGGCCCGATTGGTCCGCGGCCAGTTCCTCTCCCTGCGGGAGCAGGAGTACGTCAACGCGGCGCGGGTGAGCGGGGCCAGCGGGATCCAGATCATGTTCAAGCACCTGTTACCGAACAGCCTGACCCCGATCATCGTGGCGATGACCTTCGGCATCCCGACGGCGATCTTCACCGAGGCGGCGCTCAGCTTCGTCGGGGTCGGGATCATGCCGCCCCAGGCGAGTTGGGGCCAGATGGTCGGCAACGCCAGCCAGTCGGGCTACGTCCAGTCCGACCCCCACATGTTGCTCTTCCCGGTGGCCGCGATCGGCCTGACGATGCTCGGGTTCACCTTCCTCGGCGACGGACTGCGCGACGCGCTCGACGTCAAGGGGGTCGACTGATGTCCCGGGGCGCGATCCCTCGTTCATTTCACCCGGCCCGGTGGCCGTGGTTTCCGACCGATGACTGGCGCGGTGGTACGACGCGGAATGGAGGCCAGATGGGGGACTGACGATTCGTCGTGCGAGATCGGTACACGGCGCGTGCGGGACCGGGTGAGCCCCGGACGACACGGGATGATGCACCGGCGTTCAGAGTTCAACAAGGGAGTGAGACCATGTCGAAGGATCCCACGCGGGTCGCCCAGGGGCGGCAGGAACTCGAAGAGCAACTCCGTCACGCCACGATGAATCGTCGTCGCCTGATGAAGGGGGCCGCCGGATTGGGTGCTGGCGCGGTGGCGCTCGGGGCCGGGGGCGTG
>JACCVE010000516.1 GCA_013698285.1 Chloroflexia bacterium
GGGAGACGTAGTCGCGGGCACCCCAGCAGGCGGCGACTAAGTCAGCCGGGGCGGCGATCCAGCCGATCCGCAAGCCGGGCAAACCGAAGGGCTTCGAGAAGGTGCCAACGCTAATCCCCAACGGTCCCAGGTCCCGCATCGGCGGGACCTGCTCGGCCCCGTCCTCGTGCGAGAGCCAGCGATAGGCCTCGTCGGAGAGGACCCGGGCCCCGACCGACTCCGCCAGAGCGTAGACCCGTCGCAGGCCGTCGGCATCCAGGATGGCCCCCGTCGGGTTGTGGGGGGAGTTGATCACGATCAGGCGGGTGGCCGGCGTCACCAGGCGTTCCAGGGCGTCGAGGTCGAGACGGAACCCGCCCTCCGGCCAGACCTCCCAGCGGCTGACCTGGCAGCCGATCGCGGCCGGCACGCTGAGCAATTGCTGGTAGGCCGGGGCCACCGCGACGACGTGGTCGCCCGGGTCGAGCAGGGTGTTGAAGAGCAGGTAGTTCGCCTCGATCGCGCCGGTGGTGACCAGGATCTCGTCGGGGCCGGTCGCGGCGTAGGTCGCCGCCAGGGCCGCCCGCAGCGCCTCCGAACCCGGCGCCTCGCTGTAGCCGAGCTTGGTGTCCAGCAAGCCGTCGAGCATCGACTGGCGATCATCCCCCGGCAGGAGGTCGAGCAGGTCTCGGGTCGTGAGCGGGGCGATGCCGCTCTCGGCGATGTCGTAGGCGACGTCGACCTCGTAGCGGGTCATCCAGCGTTCGAGCGCGAAGGCTTCGATCTTCATCCGGTGGCATCCTCTCGGGCTCAGGTCATCCGCTCGTCATGACGGGCAGGATACCGTGTCTGACCCAGATATCGCCGACCGGCGTTCGATCGGTCCTTGGGCCGCCACGACCCACTTGCCCCGATCTATGAACACCCCCTGGATATCGTGGATGAGCATGATCATCGAACGCAGAGAGACTCATTATGGCGTTATCACGGCGGGATTCCGCCGTTGTCGATCCCCTCACCGTGCCGAGCGATCAGCGTCGCCGGTTGACACGCTGGAGCGGCTGACCTTCACGATCCGGGGAATGGACTTCGGCTCGTGTGCCGAGACGGCGGAGCGGTCGGTCGCGGCACTGCCAGGCGTGCGCGAGGACTCGGTCAGCATCGCGTCGGCCACCCTCGCGGTGATCATGGGCGACGATGGGTACGACGGGGCGGTGCGCGGCCGGGCCGGTGCGCGGCCGGGCCGTCGAGTCGGCGGTCTACGTCGCTGCCCCCGCGGTGACCCCAACACCGCGACTCGCCCGGCGGTAGTCACTGGGTAGGCGATCGGACGCGCGGGCCGGACCGGCCGCGATCGAATCGACCGGCACTATGTCGCCGGGGACCGTTCAGCGCGGCGATGGGGTCCCGTCGCGGTACCGGTCGGCGACCTGGGTGGCGAAGGCGATCACCCGGTCGGCGAGCGACCGGTTGTGGATGGTGACCAGGTTCTCGGCGTTCGCCTGGGCGGCGTGGGAGAAATTGTGCGAGCCGGTCAGCACCATGTCGTCGATCACGATCGATTTGTTGTGGTAGAAATTGTGGACTCGGCCCGGACTGTAAGGAGCGCTCTGCTTCCCCACCAGGCCGGCCTCCCGGACGATCCGCTCGACCGCCTCCACCTTCCAAGCCAGCTCCGGGATCTCCCGCCATTGCTCGAGGACGCCGTCCATCTGGGTCTTGTCGTAGGTGCCGGCGAAGGTCACGATGCCCCGGTCGAGCTGCTGGAGCAGAGCCCGCAACAGGCGACTCGACGTGAAGAGCATGGTCGCGATCACGATCCGCTCTTGGGCCGAGGCGATTCGCTCGGCGACGAGGGTGTTGATCTCCCGCCCCCGCCCCGGCGTGAAATCGACATCCGCCAGGGCGCCCTGGCCACCGAAGCGCAATGCGACGGGGTGGGTGGTGAAGTTCCCCGACATCACCACCCGGCTCGTGCCCCAGAGCTGGACGAAGTCGCGGGTGTAGAGCGAGGCGATCTGGCGGTCGTCCAGGGTCAGGATAGTGTTCTCCATCCGGGCCATGGAGTCGTCGGACAGGTTCAGCGACCCGGTCCAGACCGTCTGCCCATCCCGGACGATGTACTTGTGGTGCATCAATGCGCCCCGGCCGCTGATCGCCCGGACCACGTGGGGCGGCAAGCCCAATTCGTCGACCCGGCGATGGTCGGACGTGGCGACCGGCTCCGTGCCCCGCCGCTCGACCGCGTCGGGCCCCTGCGGTTTGTCCCCCGCGTCGTAGACCAGCCGGACGCGGACCCCGGCCGCCATCCGGCCGGTCAGGACGCGACGGAGGAACAGGGCGGGTTGGGCCGAGAGGTGGACGTCGTAGAAGGCGAGGTCTATCGATTCGGTCGCCTGTCCGATGAAATCCGCCAGCCAGCCGGCCACCTCCATCGGTCGCTGCCGGTCCTGGGAGAGGAACCGGACCGCGATCGTGTCGTCCTCATGCACCTTGGTGAGGCCCTTACCCACGAGTCGTCGCCCCGATCACTCCCGTGTCACGACGATCGGCCGGCCACCGGGGTCGGCCCCACCGCGCCGGCGTCCACACGATGTCCGACCCGGCAGGGCATTTCCTACCGGATGAGGGGGCTGGTAGACTAGGGATCGGGACCCATCTGAATCGCGTCTGGAGCGGGTCAAGATGTGGCCGCCAGGAAGGAAACCGACCGATGCGGAACACGGCGGACGACTTCAAGCAGTTCTTGCTCCGTGGCAACGTGATCGACCTCGCCATCGCGGTGGTGATCGGCGCCGCGTTCGGCACCGTCGTGACCGCCCTGGTCGAGGACCTCGTCACGCCACTGATCGCGGCGATCGGGGGGCAGCCGGACTTTGGCGCCCTGACCTTCACGATCAACGGTAGCACGTTCGCATACGGACACTTCCTCAATGCGGTCATCTCCTTCATACTCATCGCGGCCGTGATCTTCTTCTTCGTGGTCAAGCCGGTGAACGTGTTGATCGAGCGGTCACGGCGCGAGCCGACTCCGGACCCGACCACCCGCAAGTGCCCGGAATGCCTGAGCGAGATCCCGATCGCGGCCCGCCGCTGTGCCTTCTGCACCGCCGAGGTCGCCACGGCCTGAGACACCGTCGCCGGCAGCGCCGCATCGCGGTCCGGTCCCGAGCTGGCACCGGGTGCCTGGCCGCGCCGGTCCGCCGCCGTGCCCTCGATCGCTATCGTCCTCCGGCACGTGGGGGCGGGTCCCACGTCGTCTCGCCGGGCCGGATCAGGTCCTCTCGCTGGGCCTGGCGATAGGCATCGACCATGATCCCCACCGCCTCGGCGGGGTCATCGGTCAGCGTCACGAGGGCGAGGTCCCGCCGGCTGACCTTGCCCCCGGCCAGCAGCGTTCCCTCGACCCAGGCCAACAGCCCGGACCAGAACGCGGTCCCGAACAGGACCACCGGGAAGGTGCCCAACTTGCCCGTCTGGATCAGGGTCAGGGCCTCGAAGAGTTCGTCCAGGGTCCCGAAGCCGCCGGGGAAGTTGATGAACCCGGCCGAATACTTGACGAACATCGTCTTTCGGACCATGAAGTACCGAAAATTGAGCGGCAGGGTCACGAACCGGTTCAATCCCTGTTCGAACGGCAGTTCGATGTTGACCCCGATCGACAAGCCGCCCGCGTCATGGGCACCGCGGTTCGCGGCCTCCATGATGCCGGGGCCACCGCCGGTAATCGTGGCGAAGCCGGCCTCGGCCAGCAATCGTCCCACCTCGCGGGCGGCCGCGTAGTCCGGGTCGGCCTCCGTGGTCCGGGCCGACCCAAACACCGTCACGGCCGGCCCAGCATCGGCCATCGCGTCGAATCCCTGGACGAACTCGGCGCCGATCCGCATCACCCGCCAGGGGTCGCTCCCGGTGAAGGCGGCAGCACGCTCCCGTTCGGTCTCCGTCCAGGCGAGCAACTCGCGATCCCGTGTCGGGCGTCCCACCCTGGCCGCCCGGTCCAGCGAGGGGTTCGGGACCATCCCCGACCAGTCCACGCCCGGCCTGTCCATGGGCCTCTCACGCTCTTCCTCTCCATGTCGCGGCACGTCGATCCTCCCCCTCCGCCCGGGGCAACGCCCGGGTCGTCCAGTCTCGCCATCAGACCTCGCCAGAGACATGCCCACGGCGAAACCATGGTCACATGGACCGGGGAGATGCCCGGACCGAGGCCGGGCCAACCACCACACCGTACAATCATCGCCACGGCGACCCGCCGGGCGAGCCCGGCGGGTCCGGATGACGTGACCGGGACGCCTTTCGGGGACCAGACCAGATTCAGGGCTGTGATC
>JACCVE010000137.1 GCA_013698285.1 Chloroflexia bacterium
CACTGCATCGGGGTCCGGACGCCGTTGCGGTCGCCCATATAGATGTTGTCGCCCATCCCGATCTCGTCGCCGTAGTAGACCACCGGTGTACCGGGCATCGAGAACAGCAGCGAGTTCATCATCTCGATCTGGCGACGGCCGTTGTCGAGCAGCGGTGCCAGTCGGCGGCGGATGCCGAGGTTGATCCGCATCCGTGGGTCGTTCGCGTACTCGTAGTACATGTAGTCGCGCTCGGCGTCGGTGACCATCTCCAGCGTCAGCTCGTCGTGGTTGCGGAGGAAGATCGCCCACTGGCACCCGTCGGGGATGTGGGGTGTGCTCTCCAAGATCTCGACGATGGGAGTCCGGGATTCCCGCCGCATGGCCATATACATCCGCGGCATCAGGGGGAAGTGGAAGGCCATGTGGAATTCCGGGTTGGCCTCCGTACCGAAGTATTGGACAACGTCGCTCGGCCACTGGTTGGCCTCTGCCAGAAGGACCGTGCCCGGAAACTCGTCATCGACTATCTGGCGCAGGTTGCGGAGGAAGCCGTGCGTCTCCTCCAGGTTCTCGCAGTTCGTGCCCTCTCGTTCGTAGAGGTAGGGCACGGCGTCGCAGCGGAAGCCGTCGAGGCCCAAGTTGAGCCAGAAGCGGACAATGTTCAGCATCTCCCGGTGGACCTCGGGATTGTCGAAGTTCAAGTCCGGCTGGTGACTGAAGAAGCGATGCCAGAAGAACTTACCGGCCACGTTGTCGTATGACCAGTTCGAGACCTCGGTATCGGTGAAGATGATCCGGGCGGTGCTGTAGGTCGTCGGGTCGTCGCTCCAGACATAGTAGTCCCGCTTCGGCGATTCGGGGTCCGAGCGCGCTTCCTGGAACCAGGGGTGCTGGTCGGAGGTGTGATTCATCACCAGGTCGGCGACGACCCGTAGTCCCTTGGCGTGGGCGGCGTCGAGGAAGTCCTTGAAGTTTTCCAGGTTCCCGAAGTCGCGATGGATCGACGTGAAATCGGCGATGTCGTACCCATCGTCCTGGAGGGGGGAGGGGAACATCGGGAGGAGCCAGATGCAGTCGACCCCGAGATCCCGGATGTAGTCCAGCTTCTCGATCATCCCCTGGAAGTCGCCGATGCCATCGTTGCTGGAGTCGTAGAACGACTTCACCGGCGCCTCGTAGATCAGCGCGTCCTTGAACCAGAACTCGTCTCGAACCAGCATCGGCGTGGCTCACTCCCCTGTCGCGACCCGTTGCGCGGTGCGACGATTCGACCTTGACCCTGTCACCGGGTCACGTCGTCATTATGGCCCAATGGCCCCGCGGAGTGCCGGGACGAATCCGGTCGCCGAACCACCATGCATCGCGACGACCTCCAGCCCGCGGAGGGACCGGTCGCTGGTTCTCAGAAGCACGGCTCGGTGAACTCCACGTGCGCCCAACGCTGGATGGACAGCATCATCGCCGGTTCCTGGCGAGGGTCCAGAAAGACCGTCTGGCGAGCGCCGGTCCACATGAACGTCTCGCCCGAGAGGAGATCGGTCGCCCGGTACTGCTCCCCGTCGCCGATGCCCCACTCGCCGATCGGTAGCACGATCACGGTCTCGTGGGGCTGGAACGGGTCCAGGTTGACGATCATCACCACGGTGTCGGCATGGTCCGGCGTCGACTTGGAGTAACACAGGATCGTCTCGTCGGCCGCGTCGTGAAACCGGAGATTGTCGTACTCGTGGAGCGCGGGATGCTCGCGCCGGATGCGGTTGATCGCGGTGACATACTCGACGATATTGCCGGGCCGGTCCCAGTCCCAAACCTTGAACTCGTACTTCTCCGAGTTCAGGTATTCCTCCTTCCCCGGCACCGGGGTGTTCTCGCAGAGTTCGTAGCCGCTGTAGATGCCATACACGGAGGACAGGGTGGCCGCGAGGACGAGCCGTATCTTGAAGGCCGGTCGACCCCCTTCTTGTAGGACATAGGGCAAGATGTCGTGGGTGTTGGTGAAGAAGTTGCCGCGCAAGTATTCCTTGACATCGGTGGCGGTTAACTCGATCAGGTAGTCGGTGATCTCCCGCTTGAAGTTCCGCCAGGTGAAGTACGTGTACGACTGGGCGAAGCCCACTTTGGCGAGGGCTTTCATCACCTTCGGCCGGGTGAACGCTTCCGAGAGGAAGATGACGTCCGGGTGGTCGCGGTGGATCTCGGTGATCAGCCATTCCCAGAAGGCGGTGGGCTTGGTGTGCGGATTGTCGACGCGGATCGTCTTGACACCCCAGTCGATCCAAACCAGCATGATTCTCTTCATCTCGTGCCAAAGCGATTCCCAGTCTGCATTCTGGAAGTTGACCGGATAGATGTCCTGGTACTTCTTCGGCGGGTTCTCGGCGTACTTGATCGTCCCGTCGGGGCGGATGAAGAACCATTCCGGGTGATCCTTGGCCCAGGGGTGATCTGGAGAGGCCTGAATCGCGAGGTCCATGGCGATCTCTATCCCATGGGCGGCGGCCTGCCGGATCAGTTCGCGGAAGTCGTCTTCCGTGCCGAGCGAGGGGTTGATCGCGTCGTGCCCCCCGGCATCGCTCCCGATCGCGTAGGGGACTCCGGGGTCCTCCGGCTTCGCGTTCAAGGTGTTGTTCTTGCCCTTGCGGTTGGTCGTCCCGATGGGGTGGATCGGGGTGAAGTAGAGGACATCGAACCCCATTGCCTGGACACGGGGTAACTGGTCGATCACGTCACGGAATGTCGCCCCTTGACCCGGGACGGTGCCGGCCGAACGGGGGAACATCGAGTACCAGGCGGCGTACCTGGCCGCCACCCGGTCCACGATCACCGTCAATTCGACCGGATAGACGGCTTTGCCGGCCCGCGAGCGATGACGTCCGACCACGGCGACCACGTTGGTCGTGAGGAGCGCCTCCACCGCGTCGGCCTGGGACCCAGCCGCCTCTGACCGGTCGAGTGCCTCGATCAGGTCGGCCGCGTCGCCCCCGGCGCGACCGACGATCTCATCGAGGATCTGGCGCCCCTCCAGGATCTCGCTGGCGACATCGAGTCCGGCTGCCAACTTCTTGGCGATCTCGTCGGTCCAGGTCCCATAGCGATCGGGGAACGCCTCAATCGCATAGACCAGACGCGTGTTCCGGTCGAGCGAGACGGAGGCGCCCCATCGGTCGTTGTCGATCCGGGTCATCTCGAACTCGTCCCAGTCGCTCGATTGCCAGTCTCGCACCTTGAGGACGGCAGCGAGGTGCTCGTGGCCCTCGCGGAAGATGTCGGCGGTGACGTGGAGGACGTCGCCCACCTCGCGCTTGACCGGATACCGGCCCCCGTCGATCTGGGGCAGGACGCTCTCGATCAGGATGCTGCTGGGTGGGGACGCGATGGTCGCACCGATGGTACGTGGCAGCGTTGACGTGCTGGTCATCTCTTCCTCCAGGTCGTTGTCTCTTGGATCGGTCACTCGGGCACGCGGGATGGCACATGGGATGTCGAACGTCGACGTGGTCACTCGCGGTCAAGGGAACCGGCCGCTGGGCGGCGTCTCCCTGACGCCTCGGATCGGCGTTTTGGTGGCGTCGCCGCAAGGACGATGCCGGGTGGCGCGTGCTAGCATAATGAGAGGATTTGCCGGTTGCGCCCGGGGCGAGCATTTGCCCGAGCGCGGGACTATTCACGATGTCGCGAGGGTCAAACACACATGAGCATTCGACGCCCCGACACCCGCCTCTGGACCGTGACGCTCTTGACCCTGGCACTGGTCCTCAGCGGGTCATCGCCGGGGTGGTCACCGCGCACCTTGGCGGCCCAGGCGGGGCCCCGGATCGCCTACCCACGGGCGGGTGCGACCGTCCCGGGACCGGATGTGGCGCTGGCGGTCGTCGGCGGGCCAGAGGACGTCGGAGGGTTCCAGGTCGTCGTCGACGGCGAGCCGATCCTCGACGCAGCCCCATCGCCGGTCGTGTTGCGGGGCTTGCTACCCGGCGACCATGCCGTCTCGCTCGTCGCCAACGACGGGTCGGCGATCCTCGAGACCACGTTTACGTCTCTGCCAGAGGCGACCGCGGCGCTCCGGGAGGGGATCTGCGACGC
The DNA here is from genome assembly GCA_013698285.1 of Chloroflexia bacterium. Classification (GTDB taxonomy): domain Bacteria; phylum Chloroflexota; class Chloroflexia; order Thermomicrobiales; family UBA6265; genus JACCVE01. Next base: position 4,066 of record JACCVE010000137.1, read on the forward strand.
GACGAAGCCAGAGGCCCTCGCCGACCTCGGCACCCTCTCCACCACACCCGAACTGGCCGATGGCGAGGACCAAGACGTGACCGCCCTGCCGGGGGTCGGTGTCCCGTTGTCGGTACCGGTCGCTCACCGGACGACCACGATACCGGTGCCGTTGGCCGACATTCTCGAACGGGCCCACGCGATCACCGTCGAGGTGCCCCAGGACGACGACGTGGCGACGGCGCTGGTCTGTGGGGCGATCGGCGGGTCATCCCGGGACGGGGTGCTGCGGATCGGCCTGGGGCCGGTCGATGACGCACTAGCCTATGGTGTCGCGACGTTCACCGCAAGCGATGACGAGACCATCGTCACGGTGGAGCTGGTCCAGACCGACGCGGCACCGCAGACGCTGACCGGTATCGATCCACTACCCGGAGAGGCGGGACCACTCCCCAGCGGCATTCGCCAGGGTGTGTGTTCCGCTTTGGCCAGCGAGGTCTCGTTTGACCTAGAAGACCTGGCCGAAGTCGATGAGGCGAGCCGGGACGAATTGCCGACGGGTGTTCCCCTAGCGATCCCGGTGCTGACGAGTGAAACGTCGATCGGCACGTCGCTCGACGAACTGCTCGCCCGTGCCTTCAGTCTCCAGGCCTCCGCGATCGGCTTGCCGGACATCGCCGATGAGACCCTGGTCGCCTGCGGCGAGGTCGGGGGCATCCCGGTCGGACAGACGCTGCGCGTCGCCGTGCTGGCCGCCAACATCTCCGGCTATGTGGGGACCGCGAGCCTGACCGGGACGGAGGAGGGGACCGAGGTCGTCATGAATGTCGTCCGGGGCGGTCTGGCCTCCGAAGAACCGGCCGATGTCCCCGGGGAGGAGACTGACGCTGGACCGGAGGTGGTCGAGGACCCAACCGGCGGTCCCACCGGGGACGACACCGGCGAACTGCCCGGGGATCCCGTCGTGCCCGAGGAACCCGTCGTCCCGGAGGAACCGGTCATTCCCGAGGTGCCGGAGACTCCCGGGGAGCCACCCGTCGAGCCCGAGCCGACCTTCGACCCGGGCCCGCCGCCCGTCGCGACGCAACCACCACCACCGGTGCCCACGGTTCCGGCGCCGATCCCCACCGAGCCCGTCGTGCAACCGACCGAACCAGTCGTGGAGCCGACGGAGCCCATCGTGCAGCCGACGGAGCCCGCGGTCATAGAGACCGAAACGCCTGCCGGGTAGCTCTAAACGTCAATCCCGTTACCAGACCGCGTCCCAGTGTGACGTCAACGTGGGTCCTGGACGTGTTGGTGGTGTCACCCGGGCGGCTCACGGTGATTGGCGAACCCGGCCCTGAGCCGGGTTCGGTCCGCCCCGCATCGTCATAGCTCGTTCGGGATATCGATGATGGGACACGGTGGCGGAATGAGCCGAAGTCTCGGTTCGGGTAGGGTGAGCCGCGCAGGTGCGATCATCCTCTGTCTCACGCTGATACTGGGATGGTGGGCGATCGTGGCTGGTCAATCCGGCCGTGTGGTCGTACCGTCTCCTGCCCTCGGAGCGGACGATCTGCCAGCGGCCGACCAGGCCTTCTACGATGTGGTCGAACCGCGCCTGCGGGCCCTGGCGACCGAGACGCTGGCGCTGGTCGAACTGGGACGGTCCCGGAGCCGCGACGCGGGCGCATTGTTCGAGGGCCAGCGCCGGGTACAGCTGTTGATCCGCGACATCAACACGTTTCGGGATGAGCGGGGCGTGCCAGCCCGGTTCGCGCCAGCCGACGAGACGTATGTCGCTGGTCGCGAAGATGCCGCCGGGAGCATCCGTCAAGCCCGGGCGGCGTTGGTGCGGTTCGATTGGGAAGCCTTGGGCGCCAGTGTCGACCAGTTGGATCGAGCGGCCGGGGCCTTCCAGACCGCGTCCCGGGCGATGGTCGCCGCCGCCGCGACACGAGCGATCGAGGCCGGACGTGCCACCGGGAGCCTCGATTGGTGGTCATTCCGACGACAGGAACCGCCCTCCGATTCACGACCGGTGAACGGACAGGTCCTGGTGGCGGTGCTATAGTTTCGATACCGTTCCTGTGCTGGCCCGTTATGGTTCGCGACGGCGGGTCCGGGAAGCGTGAGGAAGTCCGTCGATGACCGGGCGGGACCAACCGTCCACATTCTGGAGCTACACGATGCATTACGAGGTGTCCTACCAGGTCGGCGGCGAGCAGCGCGTCGAACATGTCGATGCAAACGATGCCGCGTCGGCCGCCCAACGCGTCCAAGAACTCCATGGCCACGGCGACGGCCTCTTCGAATTGATCTCCATCCACTTGATGGACGAGTTGCCCGCGGATCACCACTCGACGGTACCCGGTTCCCAGTTGGGCAGTCCGTCTCATTCGCCTCTAAGCTGATCACCACTGGCGTCGTCCGGGACCCCTGAACCCGCGCTGGCCCTTTCGCCCCGCCCGTGAACGCCAGAACGGCACGTCGCCCCACGCGACGTACCGTCGTCTGGCGTATTTGCCGGTGCCCGTGACCGTCCTGTTGATGTATGGGAGATGCCGTGACCGCTACCGTCCGGAATACCGCGCGTGCCACGCGTGTCTGGCCCGGCAGGCCATATCCGCTCGGGGCGACCTGGGATGGACAGGGAACCAACTTCGCATTGTTCTCCGAGAACGCGACGGCCGTGAACCTGTGCCTATTCGACGCCGAATTCGGGCACGAGACCGATTGCGTGAAACTGGAGGAATACACCGCGCACGTCTGGCACGGCTACCTGCCCGGGGTCCGTCCGGGCCAGCGATACGGGTATCGGGTGAATGGTCCGTTCGATCCGGAGCGCGGACACCGGTTCAATCCACACAAGTTGCTCCTCGACCCCTACGCCAAGGCAATCGATGGCCAGATCGACTGGTCAGAGCCCGTCTATGGGTACACGGTCGGGGACGGGGCGGCGGACCTGTCGTTCGACTCCCGCGACGATGCGGCTGGCGTACCGAAGGCTGTCATCGCGGACCCCTACTTCGACTGGGATAACGACCGTTCCCCGAAGATCCCCTGGCACAATTCGATCATCTATGAAGTCCATGTCAAGGGGTTCACCGAACAGCATCCGGACATCCCGGAGGAACTGCGGGGCACCTATGCCGGCATGGGCCATCCGGTGGCCATCGACTACCTCAAGCGCCTCGGGATCACGGCGGTCGAGCTGCTGCCGACCCACGCCTTCCTCGACGATCACTTCCTGGTCGAGCGAGGCCTGACGAATTACTGGGGCTACAACACGATCGGGTACTTCGCGCCCGAGGGGCGGTATGCGACCGACACTCGCCAGGGACAGCAGGTCGCCGAATTCAAAGCGATGGTCAAGGCGATGCACGTCGCCGGCATCGAAGTGATCATGGACGTGGTCTATAACCACACCGCCGAGGGAAACCACCTCGGCCCGACCATCAGCTTCCGTGGGATCGACAATGCCGTCTACTACCGCCTGGTCGCGGGCCAGGAACGGTTCTATATGGATTTCACCGGCACGGGCAACACGCTCAACGTCCGGCACCCGCAGGTCCTCCAGTTGATCATGGACTCATTGCGGTACTGGGTGCTGGAGATGCACGTCGACGGGTTCCGGTTCGACCTCGCATCGGCCCTGGCCAGGGAGTTGTTCGACGTCGATCGCCTGTCCGCCTTCTTCGACATCATCCACCAAGACCCGATCCTGTCGCAGGTGAAGCTCATCGCCGAACCCTGGGACATCGGAGCCGGTGGGTACCAGGTCGGAAACTTCCCCATCCTGTGGACCGAGTGGAACGGAAAGTATCGCGACACCGCCCGGTCGTTCTGGCGAGGTGACGACCGCCCCGTGGCCGAGATGGGGTACCGGCTGACCGGTTCGTCCGACCTCTACCAGAACGACGGGCGACGCCCATACGCCAGTATCAACTTCATCACCGCCCACGATGGCTTCACGACGAACGACCTGGTCAGCTACGAACGGAAGCACAACGAGGCAAACGGTGAGAACAGCCGGGACGGCTCCGACGACAACCTCTCTCGCAACTACGGCGTCGAGGGTCCCACCGATGACCCTGCCATCCTCGACATCCGCGATCGGCAGCGGCGAAACCTGTTGGCGACGCTCCTCCTGTCGCAGGGCGTCCCGATGATCTGTGGGGGTGACGAGCTCGGCCGAACCCAGGACGGCAACAACAACGCGTATGGCCAGGATTCCCCGATCAGCTGGTATGACTGGGACCTTGATGCCCGGGACCAAGGACTGCTCGAATTCACGCGGGCCCTGATCGCCCTGCGATTGAGCCAGCCCGTGTTGCGGCGCCGCCGATTCTTCCAGGGTCGTCGGATCCAGGGCTCCGATATCAAGGACCTGACATGGTTCCGGTCCAACGGGATGGAGATGTCGGAAGCCGAGTGGGCCGACGCCAGCCTCCGCGTCCTCGGTCTCCGGCTCGCCGGCGATGCCATCGACGAGCAGGACGAGTATGGCAACAAGGTCACGGGCGACACGCTGTTGATCCTGATGAACGCGGATGAGCAGCCGGTTCGGTTCAAACTGCCCCGGTCGGTCGCCAGCGGGGCCATGGATTGGGACGCGCTGGTGGATACGACGACCGCCGAGATCCCAGTCGGCCGTACCTACCGGAGTGGGCGGACCATCTCGTTGGCGCCCCTCTCTATCCTCGTTTGCCGTCGTGTGACCGGGCGCACGGACGGGACGGCCTGATCGGTCGTGGTGCATGTCACCCAAAGGACAACGGGCGGCCCAGTTGGGGCGCCCGTTGTCCTTCGCCTTCATTGTGTCGGTCGGCCGGTCGATGCGTTCGGCGCGGCGCTCAAACCAAGGCGGCGAGGCGTTCGACGATGTCCTCCTCGGCGGCGCGGCGACCGGTGGTGTCGATCCCCGCCAGCAATTGGCGCAGGCGCTCCGCCTGGATCGGGCTCAAGTCTTCTAGCAGCGCGGCCAGGCGCTGCTTGTACCCGCCCGAGACTTCGTCCAAGATCTGCCGACCCTCGTCGGTGAGCCTGGCCAAGACCATTCGCTTGTCGTCCGGGTGAGCGCAACGCTCCGCCCAGCCGTTGCGGGCGAGGATGTCCACGTAGAGCGTCGCGGTCCGCCGGGCCACCGCGAGCCGCCGGGCCAGTTGGGACGGGGCCAACCCGGTGTCGCCGGAGACCTGGAGCTCTAGCAGCGCGGCGAAGGCACCCGCCGTCAAGTTGAGGTCCGCCAGCACGTGGGTCGCCGCCCGGTCCAACGCGCCAGCGGTTTTGATCAACTGCATGAACGCCTCGAACCGCGTCGGGTCCTCGGGTTCCTCCGGCAGGGCCTCCAGTGTCTCCTCGATGGTGAACCACTTCGGGTGTACCGCACCGGCCCTCAGCGTCGTGGGCCGGTCGTGGGCGTCCATCACCGTCGTCGGTCGCCGCGTCGCGTCCATTCAAACTCTCCCCAGAGCCAGCCACTCACCGGTCTTCCGATCCGTCGTGGGCCGGCGACCTGTCTGAGGACCCGCTCGCATGTCCTAGTCGATAGTTGTTAAAGAGATGATAGGTCGCGGCGGTTTGACGCATAGACGGGACAGGTTTGGGAATCGGTGCTCAGAACGACGGTGAAACCCTGACACCCGTGTCAGGGTTTTTCCCACACCGATGTCGGTCACTACCGACGCCGGGCGATGGCCCGGGACACCATCCCTGCCGGCAGACCACGCGTCTCGTCGTCGCCTCAGCTCTCGTCGGAGCCAAGGAGCCCTGACCGGAGCGCGTAGCGGACGAGCTGGGCTCGGGTCGTCAAGCCGAGTTTCTGCATCGCCCGGTGGCGATAGGTCTCGACCGTCTTCGGCGAGAGACTGAGGATGTCGCCGCTCTGCAGCGCGGTGTGCCCCTCGGCGGTAAGCTTTACGACCTCCCGCTCCCGGTCTGACAACACCTCGCGGAGGTCCGTCTCATCGCCGGTCCGGACCCGGCCAAGGTAGCCCCGCAGCAGGGTCTTGGTCGCGGCAGGATCGAGGAACACCTCACCCCGGGAGACTGTCCGGATCGCGTCGAGCAGGTCGGTATGGGCGCTTGACTTTCGTACGTAGCCGGAGCCGCCCGCTTCCAGGACCGGCAGCAGGTAGCGTTCTTCGGCATGGACGGTGAGCACCAGGACGCGGGTGG
>JACCVE010000527.1 GCA_013698285.1 Chloroflexia bacterium
GGACGACTCTCCCCGCGACCGGGCGGCGCATGCGGGCGCCACCTGGGGACCCGACATCCGCAGTGCGGGTACGACCACGACGTCGGACGGAACAGACCCCGGACAAAGCGGCCCATCTCGTCCCGGCGTTCAGTCACAGGTTCCGATCACGGGCGAACCACGTTGGCCAACCCATCCTTGGTCCGCACCGCGCCATTCCCGACCGGGGTCTCGATTGGCGCCTGACAGGCGATGGCCAGGGTGTTGAGGTCACGGTCACTACCGACCACGGCCAGGGTGTCGAGGGCCTCGATGCGCAGGTCCGCGGCTGGGGGAGAGAGCAACTGGCCGCCGCGCTGCACGGCCAAGATCACCGCCGCGCCGGCGAACCGCTGCCGGGCTTCGCCGATGGCGGCGCCGGCGATCGCTGAGCCCGCCGAGACGTGGATCTCTTCCAGCAGGAGTTCCCCCTGGCTCCCCTCGAGCAGGCGCTCGACGAAGCCGACCGTGGTCGGCCTGGCCGCCAGGCGGGCCATCTGCTGCCCGGCCATGGCGTAGGGAGAGACGACCTGGGTGGCTCCCGCCCGGCGCAGCTTCGAGACGGCGTCCTCGAAGTTCGCCCGGGCCACGATCGGGAGGCCGGTCTTCAGCGCCCGGGCCGAGAGGGTGATGAAGATGTTCTCGGCATCGGTCGCCACCGCGGTGATCAGACCCCGGGCCCGGACGATCCCCGCCCGGCGCAAGGTGTCGTCCTCGCTGGCGTTCCCCTCGACCACCGGGTAGCCGTCCTTGGTCGCCCGGCTCAGGGCCGCCTCGGCCACGTCGACGACGAGGCAGGTGCACCGCTCCCGCCGGAGTTGGGCGGCGATCTCACGCCCGACGCGGCCATAGCCGCAGATGATGTAGTGATCGGCCATGTGGGCGACACGCTGTGACATCCGGCGGCGCTCCCATCGCTGGTTGACGTATCCCTCGAACAGGGTGGCGGCGAGGCTGGTCAGGACGTAGGAGATGGACCCGACCCCGAAGGCGATCAGGACGATGCTGAACAACCGGCCCGCCGTCGAGAGCGGGTGGATCTCGCCGTAGCCGACCGTGGTCACCGTGGTCACGGCCATGAAGAGAGCGTCGGAGACCGACCAACCCTCGATGACGACATAGCCGAGCGTCCCGGCGACCAGCGTGGTCATCAGGACGATAAGTGGTACCCGCAGCCGGCCGCTTCCGTCCGGCTCTGGTCCTCGCATCCGCCATCACCCCCGCGCTCGCCACTATAGCGGAGCCCGGACGGGACGTGGGGTCATCCGGCTGGGTGGACCTGGGTCCGCGGCCGGGTCAACCGGCGATCGCGAGCGGGGCGCTGGTCGTCTCGTCGCCCGGGTCCCCACCGGGTCGCGGTTCCTGGGTCGGGAGATGCTCCGGGGTCGCGGCACCCTTGTAGGCCCTGGTGATCATGCCCCGGACCTCGGCCACCAGGTCGCCATCCTCGAACCGGCCGGGCAACGGGATCTCGAACCCGCTCGACCCGGCGATCGGTTGGAGGCGGATGGTGCCGCGCCGGACCCGAAGGCCGCCGAACTCCGTCCAGCGTCGGACGGGGAGCCAGCCCATGCGGACCCCGGCCGTCGAGAGGACCAAGCGGACCGGGGTCGCCACGAGGGCGATCGCCACGACCAAGCCAGTCCCCAGGACCCAGGATGGCACGAGGCCGAGGCCGAGGTCGCCAGCGATGACCAGACCGAGCACCATCAGGGGGACCCGCTGGCGTCGGAGCCGGTAGCGGATCGGGACGGGATAGCTATGCAGGGTGACACCGCGCCCGCGCCGGGAGTACGGGACCCGGACGATGCCGGTCGCCATCGCGGCGAGGGCGATGACCAGCGCGAGCGAGCCGGCCATGTGGGGGGTGAACACCGAGTCGAGAAACGTCATGGTGGTGTCATCCCCGGGATCGCACCGGTCCGGACGGGTCCCGCGCGATCGGTTGGATGTGCCGGGGCGTCGCTGCCGGATCATGGGGAACGGCAGCCATCGCCGGTCCCGTCGGTGGGGAGCTCGTCATCGCCGGGTACCCCGGGAAACCTCGTCTCGACTGGCCCGGTCTCGTGGCGGTGATCCTTCGTGATCCAGTCGATGGGAGGCTGAGACCTGTTCGTACCGTCCGCGGTGCGGCCGTCGTGCCGGGGACCATCACGAGGTGTGGAGAGCGTCGGACGCACAAGATCCCTCCTCCACCGACAGTATAGAGAGATTCGTCACGACGGTATCTGCTCAACGGTTAACCCCACGGCGCCGATGCCCAGTCCACGGAGGAGCGTGACGGCGTCTCCGCCGCCCACGGTGCCAGTCACCGGAAGGACGGTGCTACCGGTATCGCGGCGTCTCGGGTCACGTCGGAGGGCACACCACCGGGTGCCCGGTGATCGTCCACCGGAACTACCGAGCCGAGCGTCTTTGATCCCTTCACACGCCGGATGCCACGGCCGGTCGGCCATGGCATCCGGCGTCACA
>JACCVE010000548.1 GCA_013698285.1 Chloroflexia bacterium
GGGGTCGGCTGTCCCGTATGGAGAAGCACCATGACGCACCTCGACACCACCGCCGTCTCGGATCGGATCAAGTCGGAACGGATGCTCCCCGTACCGCCGGAGCGCGTCTGGGTCGCCCTGACCGACCCGGCTGAACGAAGCCGGTGGTGCGGGACCTCGGCCGAGGTGGACCTCCGTCCGGGCGGCGCGGTCCGATTCACCTTCGGGACCAGTTGGGATGTCCGGGGGATCATCGAGGAGGTCGAGCCACCGTCGCGCCTCGTCTACTCATGGGACGCCGACGAAGACGCGGCGACCGAGGGGGTCAAGCCGCCCATGACGCGGGTCGAAATCCTCCTCGACCGGGTCCCCGGTGGCACCCGTCTCCGCCTGGTCGAATCCGGCTTCGGTGCCCTGCCAGCGGCGATCCGCGACTCGGCGCACGAGGGCCGCACCGTCGGCTGGACGCAGGAACTGGATCACCTGGTAACGTATGCCGGCGTCGAGGGATGAGATGACGGCGCCCGCTCATCCCCTGGCGGCGGGGGGCGCCGCGCCGGACCCCATCCCCGGGAGACCAGACGTGGAAGCCACCTTCCTCGCCCTGGCTGACCCGACCCGCCGCCTCCTGATCCGCCGCATCGTCGCCGGGGGCCCGGTCACCGCCACCGAACTCGCCCGGGGCCTCCCCATCTCCCGCCAGGCCGTCGCCAAGCACCTGGCCCTGCTGCGCGACGCCGGTCTGGTCTCCGCCGAACCCCGCGGTCGCGAGCGCCGCTACCGCCTCACCCCCCGCCCCCTGGCCGACGCCGCCGGCTGGCTCCATGCCATCGAGGCCGAATGGGAGAGCCGCCTGGACGCCCTGGAACGCCACCTCGCGGCGAACCCGGAACTGCCGCCGGCCGAGTGACCGATCGGCGCCCCGACCGCGGCGCGTCGGGGCTGACCGATTGACGGCGGGGCCCCGAGGACCGCTGCCACCGCGTGGCCCGGGCGGTAGTGGCTGTCCGCGGCCCTCCGCCGGGAGCCGATTGACAAGGTCCTGACCCGGTGCCAGCATAGCTTGGTCGAGGGGCGCTGGCCCCCGGTGGGCCCGGCAGGCGCCGGGCGCATCCCTCACGTGGCACGAAGGCGGCACCGTGCGGATCGACAGGCTGTTCAGGTTCGAGGGCCGCGTCGGCCGCGCCGAGCACTGGCGCATCGCGATCGTCGCGACGCTGTTCGAGACCATGCTGAACGCCGCGGTGTTCAACCCCCTCGATGGCGAGCGGGACCCGCTGGCCATCGTGCTGGGTGCCCTGGCGACGAGCGTGATCGTCGCCGCCACGCTCACTACGGCCGTCAAGCGGTGGCACGACCGCGGCAGGTCATGGAAGTGGCTGCTGATCGTGTTCATCCCCGTCGCCGGCGCCGTGTGGGCGTTCATCGAGCTCGGCTTCCTGGAGGGCACCCCAGGCCCGAACCGGTACGGGTGGCCGGACAGCGGGTCCCCGTTCGTCGGCTGACCGGCCGCTGACGGCTCCGCTCGGCCCCGGCCACGATCCTGTGAGGAGGTCCACGCGTGAAGATCGGCAGGCTGTTCAGCTTCGACGGCCGCGTCGGCCGGGAGGAATGGTGGCTCACTTTCGGCGGCGCCGTGGTGATCATCAGCGCCATCGACTGGCTGCTATTGCCCTTTGGCGGGCCACCGGATTCGTCCGATCGCTCTGGGCAACTGGCCCGCTACGTGCAAGGCGTCGGCCTGATCTTCAGCGTCTTCACCGTCTTGCTCCTGGCGGGCATCGCGCTCGGCGTCACCGCCAAGCGCTGGCACGACCGGGACCGGTCCGGCCTCTGGACCCTCCTCGCCCTGGTTCCCTTCATCGGCTGGACCCGGGTCGCGATTTGGGTCGCGGTGCTCCCGGGCACCGCCGGGACGAACCGCTACGGGTTCCCAGACGACGGTTCGGTGGCCGGAGATTCCGCGTAACTACCGCGCGAACGATCCGCCCGCTCGGCGAGTTCGGCCCCGACCGGTCGGGTCGCATACGGACTCCGCCCACGGCCCCAATGTTCGATGCTCATCGTCGGGGAGGACTTCGTGTCCCCCGGGCCACGGTGGGGCGGCACTCCGGTGACCACCGGTGCTCCATTGGGTGAGTGATGATCCGGACTCCAGATCACTCCACGATCGTCACGCCCGACCCCGCCAGCGGCAACCCCAGGAACGCGCCAAACGACCTGGCCGCCCCGTCGATCAAGTCCCCCAACGCATCGAGATTCCCGAACGGGCTGACTGTGATCTCGACCGCGCCGCCCGTGAACCGACGCTTCCAGGTGCCCGCGACCTGCCCATCGACGATCACCGTCGGGAAGAACACGCCGTTCGCTCCCGGCACGACCCGCCTCGCGTGGGCGGGGTTCAGGACCGCGTCCCGGTCCCGGTATCCCAGCAGGTACTCGTCGAACCCCGGCAGGAGGTAGACCTCGGGGAGCCCGGCGCGGCCCAGCTCCGGGACCGGGGGGCCACCAGCCACCCAATACGACTTGCCGCCGGACGGGACGCTCGTCAGCATCCCCTGCGCCCCGTCGAGGCCCAGGCGGGCGTCGCCGACCGTCAAGCCCGCCCACCAGGCGAAGTCGTGCACCGTCGCCGGGCCATGGCTCGCGACGTACCGGCCCGCGAGCGTGGCGAGCGCGACCTCGCGTGACAACGTCTCGCCGCCGGGCCCCCACTCGTCCAGTAGTGCAAAGGTGTCCTCGGCGCCCTCCCTCGGCCCCTGGCAGATCAGCCCGACCTGGGCGGCGTACCAGAGGACGTGGTATCCGCGCTGCCCTCCTGGGTCCACGCCGGCGTCGGCCAGGAGCCGCAGCATCCTCGACCTGGGCATCGGTCCTCCGCCCGACAGGGCAGAGGCGAAGAGCCGCAGGCACCGCGTCATCGTCGCGTCGTCGAGTCCCAATTGCTCCCGTCGCCGCCGGGTCGAGGCGATCATCCGCGCCTCGGAGAGCCCCACCATCCACCGTGCATCCCCGGCGGGCACGAGGTGCAGTGTGCCCCGCATCGGCCACGTCCGGACGATCTCCCGGTCCGCGATCGCCCGCTCCACGTCACCCACGGTCGCCCCCGCCGACCTCAGGCCGACCGCCCACGCCGCCTGGGCCGCGTCCTGGGCCTGCGTCGCCCCCATCCAGCGCACGACGTCCGCTGGCCCACCGGGTTCCGGGGCGGCGATCCGCTGGTTGGTGAGACGCGAACGGGGGATGTCCATTTCCCAAACCTCCACCGGGGCACTCACCACGTCGGTCCCGTCACAAGGTTGTTTTGTCCGGCTGCGAGTCGACGACAGACGACGACACCGGCCCCGTCTTTCGCGGGGCCGGTATATCGGGTCGATGTGACGCGGTGGAACGTATCGAGATCAGGCTAACCGGCCGACCGCCCAAAGACATCGCTGCCGCCGGTGCGACCTACTGTAGGGGCGCTGCGCGCTGCGCCCTCCTCAGGTACGCTCCGTTCGGATTGAACATTCGTTAGGCAGATGGGAGCAGCATGCAGCGCCCCTACACATGCGTGGGAAAACCGGCTCGCTATCCTAATCCGCCGCGCTCGCCGTCCGTGCCGTCTCGGCCGCGTCGAGGGCCGCGGCCAGGCGCTCCGGGCGGATCGGGATGTCGGTCATCCGCAGGCCGGTCAGATCGCGGATCGCGTTGGCGACCGCCGCCGCGCCCGGGATGGAGGGCGGCTCCCCGACGCCCTTGGCTCCGTAGGGGCCGTGCTCGGACGGCACGTGGACCAGGAT
>JACCVE010000558.1 GCA_013698285.1 Chloroflexia bacterium
GGCGCACCGCCTCGTATTGTCCGATCTGCGCCAGCGTGGGGGGCGGCTTGCGACGCGGTAGCCCCAGCGGCGGCACCGGGATCTCCCGCTCGCCCCGCAACCGCAGCGGCGCCCGGCTGGTGACCAGCACCGTGATCTCCGGCGCCACCAGCAGACCACCGACCCCCGGTGCCGCCTCCAGCACCTGCTCGAAGTTGTCGAGGACGAGCAAGAGTCGCTTGTCTCGGAGGTACTCCTTGAGCAGGAACTGGAGCGGGGTCCCGCCGCTCTCCCGCACGCCGACGACCTCGGCGATCGCCGATAGCACGAGCTCCGGGTCGGTCAGGGCGGCCAGGGGCACGAACCAGACGCCGTCCGGGAAGTCCTCGACGACTTCGGCCGCCATCTGCAACCCGAGCCGGGTCTTGCCGGTGCCGCCGGGTCCGGTCAGGGTGACGAGGCGGACGTCATCCCGCCGCAGGAGGGCGGCCAGCTCGGTGACCTCCCGCTCCCGCCCGATCACCGGCGTCGGCTGGAGCGGCAGGTTGTGTGGCCGGACCCCCAGGGTCTTGAGGGGCGGGAAGTCGGCATCGAGGGCCGGGTGCAGCAGCTGCCAGACCCGCTCCGGCTCCAGCAGGTCCTTGAGCCGGTGCTCCCCCAGGTCGCGCAGGTCTGCCCCCTCGGGCAGCCGGTCCCGGGCCAGCTGCCGCACCGCCTGGGAGAGCAGGGTCTGGCAGCCATGGCCGGCACCCATCAGACGACCCAGACGGTTCAGCACTGGGGAGCGATAGTCGCCATCGGGGTCGGGGTCGACGTCGCCGGCGTGCAACGCCATCCGCACCCGCAACTCCTCGGGTAGGCCCAGGTCGGCCCAGTCCTGGGCGGATAGTGACAGTTGGGTCTCCAGGGCCGCGGCAACGGCTCCTGGGGCGGTGGGGAACGCGGCCTGGACGGCATCGCCGATCAGCTTGTAGACCACGCCGCCGTGGGCCGCGATGGCCGCGCGCAGGAGCTGGTCATGCCGCTGGTAGGCGCGCTCCATCGCCGGCCGGTGTCCCTGCCAGAGCCGGGTCGAGCCCTCGATGTCCGTGAAGAGAAACGCGACCGTGCCGCGCGGCAGTTCGCTCACCTCCGCACCTCCGGCGAGTACGATCGCATGGCCCGTCCCGGGACCGGTCGGCGCACGATCACCGAGTGATGACCGAGTATACGGGGCCAGAGCCGTCGTCGGAGAACGCGCGGACCGGGCGCTCGCCCCGGTGTGTGGCGGCGCACAGCGCTGATGTCCGCGGGCAGACAGCGGGCACAATCCCAGGAGTTTACAATGAGAATCAGGTAGGGCGAGGGGCGCTACCGGAGACGGCGGGGTCATCTGGGGCGCCGCCAGGAACCATTCGCACGGAGGACGATCGCCATGACCGACAGCGAGGGACGCGAAGCAAGGTACTTTGAGCCCGAGGCCGAGGTCGAGGGGCACGCGAACCGGATCCGGCCGAGCGAGCAGGAGGAGCCGGTGGCCGAGGTCGAGGGGCACGCGAACCGGATCCGGCCGAGCAGCTAGGATCAGGTCCGAAGGCACTGGGGCGTCTCCCGTCAGGGGGCGCCCCAGTCCGCTATGAGGAGAGATGGCGGCGTTTCCCGTCGGGAGCCTCCCATGCCGTTCCCCGCCAGGGAAACGCCCCACGAACTCGGCAGCCGTGGGCGAGCGGCCCGCTCTGCGGTGATGATAGGCTGACATCGCTGTCGCGGTGGCTCATGCAGGTGTCCAGGTTGGATAGGTGCCGGGTGAACTCGTTCCATCGTGAGGTCCCGGTCCGCGCGGTCAAGACACCACATGACGCCGGACAGGCGGACAACGAGAGGAGCAGCCGTGGCGGAGGACCAGTCTCAGGACAACCGGCACTCGAACGGCTCGGCGGAGGACCTGGCGTTCCTGGCGGAGCTGCGGGTGGCGCTCGGCTCGGCCGCGGCGGTCGGCGCCCTGGCCGCCGCGTCGCCCGCGGATGACCTCCTCGCCCGGATCGTGCGGACCGCCGCCCAGGTCATCCCCTCTCCCGAGGGTGCCCTCTTCTTGGTTGATCAGGAGCGGCGCCTGTTGACCTTCGACGTCGTGATCGGCAAGACGGCGGCGACCATGCGGGGAACCTCATTCCCGCTCGGGCATGGCATCGCCGGGCTGGTCGCCGTCAGCGGGCAGTCGATCGCGGTGGCCAATGCCCAGGACGACCCGCGCCACGCGAAGGACATCGCGGCCCAGTCGGGGTACTTCCCCACCACGATCCTCGCCGTGCCGGTCACCGGCGGCGACGGGACGGTCCTCGGCGTGTTGGAACTGCTCGATCGCCAGGGCCAACCGGCCTACGATCTCGCCGACATGGACCTGTTGAACACCTTCGCCGAGCAGGTGGCGATCATGCTCGAACACCGGCGCGCGCACACTTCGCTGGCGGGCTTGGTCGGCCGCGCCCTCGCGGCCCTCGGTGGATTGCCGGCACCGGTCGAGCACCTGATCCGGGAGCGATCGGCAGGGTTCGCTGCCGCCATCGAGGCCGACCCGATCACCCGGCGAACGGTCGAGCTGGCCGAGTTGGTGGCCACCGTCGCCGATGGCAGCCCGGCCGCCCACGACGCGTGTGCCGATATCCTCCGGGCGTTCGCCCGCTATGGTGATGCCGCTTCTCAGCCCGGCTCGGACCTGGAGCGGCTCCTGTGAGTGTGCCGTCGGCACCGCGTCCCGCCTGGTCGGAGGCGTTCACCGCCGGCACGCTGCCCCGCGTCCCGGCGATCGCCCCGCTCGATGACCGGACCATCACCCGGGAATGGGCCTGGGGCGGCAGTACCGGCAACGGGATCAAGGTGGCCATCATCGATAGCGGGATCGACGCCGGTCATCCGGCGGTCGGTCAGGTGCATGGCTACGTCGCGATCACGGCCGACGCCAAGGATAGGCTGCACTACGACGAACGACCGCACGGTGACGACTATGGGCACGGCACGGCGTGCGCCGGGATCATCCGGGCGCTTGCCCCGGAGTGCGAGCTCTACAGTGTCAAGGTGCTGGGAGCCGACCTCACCGGGCGCGGCATCGTCTTCGCGGCCGGCCTCCGCTGGGCGATCGAGCGGGGGATGCAGGTCGGCAACCTTTCCCTCAGCACCGGCCGCGCCGACTTCTTCGGACTCTTCCACGAACTAGCCGACCTGGCCTACTTCCGGCACATCCCGCTGGTCTGTGCCGCGAACAACACGGCGCGGCCCAGCTATCCCTCGCTCTACTCGACGGTGCTCTCGGTGGCCGCCCATGAGGGAAAGGATCCGGAGCAATTCGACTACAACCCGAATCCGCCGGTCGAGTTCGGTGCCCCGGGGCTCGACGTCCCGGTCGCCTGGCTCCAACGCGGCTCGATCACCGCGACCGGCAATTCCTTCGCCACACCTCATATCGCCGGGATCGTGACCCGGCTCCTCGGCAAGCACCCGGGCTTGACCGTCTTCCAGGTGAAGACGGTGCTGCGAGCCCTGGCCACCAACGCCGCGAGCGAGGAGGCGTCGGCCGGCGGGACCTGAAGACCGCCCGGTGGGATCCCGCCACCGGGCGTGTCCCCGGCCTGAGGGCCGGGGAGCGGTGCCAGCCCGAACGCCTACTGCTCCTTGCGACGCCGGATCTTGTCCATGATGCCGCCGTCGCGCTCGTTCGGCTGCGCTTGCATGCTCCGCTGATCGCGCTGGGCCTCGGCCAGGAAGTCCTTATGGCGTTCGCGGGCGACCTCATGGGCAAGGATGGGATGCATGTGCCCCTCGACATCGGGCTCCTCACCCTCCTCCGCCTCGGTGTTCGCCCGCTGGTCATTCGCGCGGTGCGAGGCATAACCCTCGACCTCTGACGCACCAGGGTCAGCCTCGCCGATCGGATTCTTCTCATCGTTGTGCATCGTCGTGCTCCTTCGCCACTCCTGGCTCCACCTGGCTTCGGGACGGTTCCCGAGGCGATGTCGTCAGTCTAGCTG
>JACCVE010000562.1 GCA_013698285.1 Chloroflexia bacterium
ACCCTCGCCGATGCCGATGCCGATGCCGATGCCGATGCCGATGCCGATGCCGATGCCGATGCCGATGCGGTCGCGGTCGCGGCTGAGCGCGACTCGATCGCCGCCTTCGCCACCGAGCTGGACTCGATTCCCCACGGATCCGCCTTCAATCACCACCCTTGATCCCGGTCACCCCGGCTCTTCAATGTCCCCACCGCCGGTTGAACGTTCAGACGCGTGGCGGGGTCCACGATGCGCGAGGGCGACGACCTGCCCGGTGACCGAACCGGTTGGCGGGCTCCCTGACCCTCCGCGGGGCCGGACGGTCCGGGGGCTGACAGTGTCTACGAAACGCGTCCGTACGCGATCCACGGGGCGACGGGGCGACGGGGCGACGGGCGAGTGTGGCTCGGCATCTGGTACCCCCTGGGACCTTTCGGACAGTCGATCCGTCTTCGTTCGACTGACGCCGCCACGATCGTCCCACCGGAAGGACCGCCATGGACGCCCATCCGCTCGCCGCACCCGTCGACCTCCCGGCCCCCGCCGAGCCCATACCCGCCAGCGATCGGCGGGTCTTACCGGCGTTGTGCGCCTCGGCGTTCGTGGCGACGATGGTCTTCATCGCGCCGGCGCCGTTCTTCCCGGTCATGGCGGACGACCTGGACGTCGGCGTCCCGCTGCTCGGTCAGGTCATCGCGGCGATGCTGCTGCTCAGCGCGGTCCTCGGCCTGGTGGTTGGACCCCTGGCCGATCGCTACGGTCATCGCCGCCTCATCGTCCTCGGCCTGCTCGCCGCGGCCATCAGCCTGATGACCTTCGGGTTGGCACCGACGTTCCCCGTGCTGCTCGCCGGCAGTCTCGCGGGCGGCCTGGCCGATGCGGCCCTGCTCGGGCCGATCTTCGCCGTCGCCGGCACCTACTTCGCGGGTGCAGCGGCTCGTCAGGCCCTCGGTTGGACGACGGCCTGCATGGCGGGGTCCGCCATCATCGGGGTCCCGCTCATCGCCGCTGTCGGCGATGTCGTGGGGTGGCGAGCCGCCTTCGTCGCCACGGGCCTCGTCGCCGCCGGGATCGCCGGGCTCGCCGCCGCGTGGTTGCCCCACGACGCCCACCGGCCGGTCGATCGTCTGCGAGCGAGAGCGCTCCTCGCGGCGTACCGGCCCTTGCTGGGCCACGGTCCGATGCTCCGGCTCTACGGGTCCTCGATCTTGCGAGCGTTCTGCTGGTTCGGGATGCTGACGTACTTCGGCGCCTTCCTGGGTGAGGACCTCGGATTGAGTACCCGCGACATCGGGTTCACCTACATGCTAGGCGGGGCCGGCTACTTCCTGGGGAGCCTGCTGGCCGGCGGACCCCTGAGCCGGGTGCCGGCCCGGGTCCTGCTGGCCGGCGGCAACGTCGCCATGGCGCTGCTGATGGGGCTGGCGTTCTCGGGTGTGCTGGGGACGGCCGGGACGATCGCCGTGATGCCGCTGGCCACCTTCACGGGTGCGCTCGGCTGGATCGGTCTCACCACATTGCTGACCGCGGAGACGCCGGCCGGGGCGGGGACGACGATGACCCTGAACGGCTCCCTGTTCAACCTCGGGGCGGCCGGGGGCGGGGCGGTCGGCGGGCTGTTGCTAAGTCTCGGTGGCTATGGGGCACTCGCTCTCGGACTCCCAGTCTTCGGCCTCGCGTCGGCTCTGCTCGCGCGGCCGGCGCCCCGCGCGTGACACGATCGGCTGTCGCTCCCACCTGGCCCTCTCGCGCCCACGCGGCCCTCGACCACGCCGTCCGGACCGCGTCCGGCTGGGACGACCCTGGCCCGGGGGAAGCCCGAGGACACGGTCCTGGCCCGGCTGCTGGCCCTCAACCTCGAGCGGTTGGGAGTGCCTCGCTGACGACCCGTCTGGCGGGCGTGGGCGGATGGATGTCGTCTGGCGCGGCTCAACGTGGCTCGAACGAGTGGCCGGGAATGACACCGGCTTGGCGGCTCGTGCGACGGTGCCAGCTGGTGTGCGGCGGGGTCCGCGGGCTGGAGGCTCGTTGGCGAGCGCCGGAGCCGTCGCCGTATCGACGCGAGAACGGGGTATGGACGCGGTCACCTGCAACGGCATTGACGCCATCATGGTCCGTTTCGCCGGAGACGCATCGATTGATGCCTCGCGCGGTTCCGATCCCTGGGGACGATGCCATGGGAAGAGGCCGCCGTGCCTTGGGGCTGGCCACTCGCTGAACAGGCGTTCGTCGACCGCTCGTCCGGCGACTCGTCAAGGGGCAAGGGACTGACATCCGGACATAACTGGGACGTGGGAGGATCGGGGCCGGTGTCCGCCCGCCCGAGCAGGTGTCTGCCATGAACCTGAGCCCGCCCGAGATCGACCGACTGGCGTCCTATCTGGACCCGTTCCTGACCCTGGCCGGGGACCAGCGCACGGCCCGGCTCACGGCCCGACTCGTGGCTGGCACGGTGCGGGGGATCACCGGCAGCGAGAGCCTAGTGTGCAGCCGCATCGCGGCCTTCCCCCCCTCTGCTGGCTGCTGGCCGGCGCGCTGAGAAGCGGGTCCGGCGGATGCTGTACGGGGAGACGACCACGCGCTCGGACCTGGACCCGGACCGGCTGGCGGCCACGTTGTAGGCGCACGGGGTGGGGCGGCTGCGGGGCGAGCGGGAACTGTGTGTCGTCCTCGACGGCTCGGACCTGCGCAAGCCCCACGCCCAGGCGATGGAGCACCCGCAGCGGGTCAAGCGGCTGGACGGGCCGGGTCTGGTCAACGGCTACCGGACCCTCACCGCGATCGGGATGGGGCGTGACGGGCGGCGGGGCCTGCTCTACCACACCCTCTTCAGCAGCCACGCCCCGGACTTCGTCAGCGAGCCGGAGGAGACGCGGGCGGCGATCCGCGCGGTCGGGGTGGCCCGGGTCCCGCTGGTGGCCGGCGGGACGGAGGTCACCGACATCCGGGACAGCGGCTTCGACGACGTCGCGGTCTGGGCGGAGGTCTGGAACCAGGGACACCGCCTCGTCTGCCGACTGCACCACCGCGACCGGCTGGTCCGGCCCGCCCCCGGCGCCCCCATCTGCCGGCTCGCCGACCTCGCGCCGACGCTGCGCCCCCTCGCCGCGGTCAAGATCCTGGCGTCCTAACCGAGGGCGGGACCAATATCCCAGTAGCCAGACCAACGTACCATCGGGGCAACCACCTCGGGGATCCAGCGGATCTCGCGAGGCAGAGTCTCCTGAATCGAAGTGCAGACAATCCGCACTAGCCGCACCGCACTAGCCGCACCGAGGGCCCTGCTTCCGGCACGGGAACGGGTATACCGAAACGGCCCGGGCATAGCGCCCAAGCCGTTCCGGTGATCGAGTGCCTCTTCGGTCGATCGTTAGGAGGTCGGGGTGCCGGCCTCGGGAGTCCCCTCTTGGAAGCCGGGCGCACCGGGG
>JACCVE010000580.1 GCA_013698285.1 Chloroflexia bacterium
CGGGTCGCCACATACGTTCGTCAGGGGGAACAAGACCATGCTCACGATGCCATCCCTCCGCCGGCTCGATGCCGAGGTCGCCTCCGCCATCGACCGTGAGCGACACCGCCAGCGCGACAATATCGAGCTGATCGCCTCGGAGAACTATGTCAGCGACGGCGTCTTGCTGGCGGTCGGCAGCATGCTGACCAACAAGTATGCCGAGGGCTATATCGGCAAACGGTATTACGGTGGGTGCGAGTACGTCGATGAGGTCGAGACACTGGCGATCGAACGGGCCAAAGCCCTCTTCGGCGCCGAGCACGCGAACGTCCAGCCCCACTCCGGCGCCAGCGCCAACCTTGCCGCCTATTTGGCCCTGATCGAGCCGGGCGACACCATCCTCGGCCTGTCGCTCAAGGAGGGTGGGCACCTCACCCACGGCTACGACGTCAACTTCTCCGGCCGGCTATTCAAGGCCCAGCACTACGCCCTCGACCCGGCCACGGGATTGATCGACCACGACGCCCTGCTGGCGACGGCGAAGGAGGTCCGCCCCCGGGCGATCATCGCGGGTGCCAGTGCCTACAGTCGCCACATTGATTTCGCCCGCTTTCGCGCGGTCGCTGACGAGGTGGGGGCCTTCCTCTTCGCCGATGTCGCCCACCCGGCGGGGCTGATCGCTGCCGGCCTGCACCCGTCCCCGATCCCCCACGCCCACGTCACGATGACGACGACCCACAAGACGCTGCGCGGTCCCCGTGGCGGGATGATCCTCTGCGGTGAGGAGTTCGCCAAGGCCATCGATAAGTCTGTCTTCCCGGGGCTCCAGGGCGGCCCGCTGATGCACGTCATCGCCGGCAAGGCCGTCGCGTTCGGCGAGGCCCTGGGTCCGGATTTTCGGGACTATGGCCAGCGGACGATCGACAACGCCCGGGCGATGGCGGCCCGCATGGTCGCCCACGGGTTCCCGATCATCTCCGGTGGCACCGATACTCACCTGATGCTGGTCGACATCACCAGCGCCGACATCAGCGGCCGGAAGGCCGAGCAGGTGCTGGACCGGGCCGGGATCTCCTGCAACCGGAACACCATCCCCGGCGACACCCGGTCGCCGATGCAGACCAGCGGCATCCGGCTCGGTACACCGGCGGTCACCACCCGCGGTTTCGGCGTCGCCGATGTCGAGCGGGTCGCCGACCTCATCGTTGAGGTCTTGCGCTCTGCCGGGGACGAAACGGTGGTGGATCGGGTCCGGGGCGAGGTGCGGGAACTGACGCGGTCCTTCCCCGTGCCAGGGTTCGAGCTGACGGAGGACTGACGGCGTCCGGCGCCGGTCCTGATGGAATCCATTTCCCGTGTTGGATGACCGTCTCCTGATCGCCGCGATCACCTACGGGGTCGCGGCGGCGCTCTCGTGGCTGTTCGTCGGGAAGACGATCCCGCTCTCCCACCGGTGGGGCATCGTTGACCTGCCCGGTCCACGTCGCGCCCACTCGGTGCCGATGGCCCGCGCCGGCGGCGTGCCCCTGTTCCTCGCCTTCGCCGTGGCGGTCGCCGTGACCTTCTCTCTCGGGGTGGACAGGCTGAGTCTTGAGACGGAACGGCTCCTGATCCTCCTCGTCGCCTCGGGCTTCCTCTGCCTGGTGATGGTCTACGACGACGTGACGGGGCTTTCTCCCGTGGTGAAACTGCTCTGGCAGTTCGGCGCGGCGTCGCTGGTGGTCGCGCCCCGGTTGCGAGGGGAGGGGCACGGCCTCGTCATCGATAATGTCAACCTGCCGTTCGGGGTCGGACAGGTGACCCTGCCGACGTGGTTCGCACTGGTCTTCACCGTGGTCTGGCTGATCGGGATGACAAACGCGATGAACCTACTGGACGGGGTCGATGGGTTGGCAGGGTCCGTGACGCTCGTCGCCTGCGTGATCCTGTTCCTCCACACGGTCGTCCATCCCCAGTTCACCATTTCCCTGCTCCCCGCCGCGCTGGCCGGGGCGGTCAGCGGGTACCTGCCCTTCAACTGGCACCCGGCCAAGATCATCATGGGCGACGCCGGGGCGAACTTCCTCGGTTTCACCCTAGCGGGGATCGCCATCATCGGGGGGGCCAAGATCGCCACGACCCTGCTCGCGTTCGGCCTGCCGATCGTCGACGTGGTCTGGTTGGTCCTGTTCCGGATGGCTCACCGGCGATCACCATTCGCGGCCGATCGCTCGCACCTGCACTACCGCCTGGCGGACGCGGGCCTGCGACCCCCCCAGGTCGTCCTCTTCGTCTCCGGCACCTCGCTCGCCTTCGGGGTGGCCGCCCTGCTGCTTCCGACGCGAGAGGCCAAGGCGGCCGCGATCGCCGGGGTCGGATTGGTGCTCTTGGCGACCGTCACCCTGTTGACGGTGCGCGAACGCCATCACCCTCACGGGTCGCCCACATCGACCCTGGCAGATACCACGGAGCAGAACGGGTGAGCCAGGAGTGTCAGCGGGAGCGGCTATTGGCAGATGGCGGTCGACCGGGCTTCGATCGTCCACGGGACGAATGATGGACGAATCGGAGGACGCACTCGACGTGTGGCCGTCGCCACCACCGTCATCAGGTCACCGGCTGAGGCGGCGGAAGAGATGACGGACCGGAACGATGGGTAGCGGCGCCAGGATGACGTCTGCCGACCCGGACACGCCCTATTGGAGGAGATACTCGAAGCGTGGCTCGTCGGGCCGCGGGTGCCGCCGGTCGGAGTGGGTGACGAGATCGGTGACGGCATGGCCGATCTCGCGCCCGACCAGGGCGCCGACGACGGTCCCGGCCGCGATCCCGATCGCCGTCCCGACCAGGAACGGTACGAGGGAGGAGGGGAGGCCCTCCATCGACGGCAATCCTCCCGGACGCGCCGTGGTCGCGGGAAATGATCGCGAGCCCATTCCGGTCAAACCCCTTCCTACGGCATCGACAGGAGCGTCTCGGCCGCCGACCACATGTCTTCTAGCCGGTAGAACGAGCGCTGCTCCGCGTCGAAGACGTGGACGATCACCCCGTTGTAGTCCAGCACGATCCACCCGGCGAACGGGTCGCCCTCGACCCGGCGGGGGCGGATGCCCTGCTCGGCGATCCGTTCGAGCACGTCGCGGTTGATCGCCCGGAGCTGGCGTTCGTTCTCGCCCGAGCAGATCACGAAGAAGTCGGCGATGGTGGTCTGGGCGTGTATATCCAGCACCTTGGTGTCGGTCGCCGGTGAGTCGGCGATGACATCCGCGATCTGGAGCGCGAGCGAGCGACTCTCGGTCAGGGACGGGTCGTCGGCGGCGAGGGCCAGGACCGTCTCGGTGACGTGACCAGACGCGATATTTGCCGGGGATGCTGCAGCGGTGAGATCTTGAGCTTCGATGGGGTGACCTCCTCGAGGGGCGCGTCGTCGGGCCGCCCTGGCAGCGTGTCCGGGACTCGTATGGCGGGTGGGCCCGGCAGGGATCGAACCCGCGACCCTGGGGTTATGAGCCCCGTGCTCTACCACTGAGCTACGGGCCCGGTTCCTGCCACGATTCTAGACGACCGGCGCGGTCGTCACAACCGTCCAGCGGCCTGTGACGTACCGTTCCCCGATCGTCCACCGGGCCTGATCGCCGGTCGCGGTGAGGGACGGCTCTCCTTCCGGCGACGCCGATCGAGGGCCGGGGAGGCACCGGGCGGGGGCGACGCCGGCGTTCCGCCCGGGACTTCGTCCTGTGCGGGTATCGAGTCCACGGTCAAGTACGCGATGAAGGACGGTAGGCCGCTTCCGTCGGTCGCCGTTTCACCAACGACGTACCGGCCACCCGGATAGAGCCGCTCGACGATGTCGCTATTCTCACGATACCGGTCCAAGAAGACGAATACCGGTGTGCCTAGTTCTGGGTCAACGTCGAAGTTAAATTCGCCGAAGGCCACGGACCGGTTCTCGCCGACGACATCCGGGGCGAAATACCGCCGGATTTCGTGCCCCAGCGGCCAACGGTCCGAGTAGAAATACACAAACGAGCCCGGTTCAAGGGTCGCCAGGAACTCGGTGGCCGCGACCATTTCTGATGCCAGCGTCCTCTGTGATTCCGCCGACGTCACGGTCACGTTGAAAAAATCATCCACATTGCGATAGAGAGTATTGACGAACAAGAACGATATCGTCCCGATCGCCACAATGCGACCCACGGCTCGAAATCGCCAGGCGACCCGGACCCCTTCCACCATGGCCAACCCGCCAAACATGGCAAAGAAAAGCACGACCACTAACGAGCGGCGAAGCCCGAAATCGACCGTGCTGACAGAAGCGATCGGAGCGAGCACGAGCGTCATAATTCCGAAGGTGACCAATGGGCCGCGTCTGCGCAAGGTGGCGAGCAGGATACCCAATCCCGCCAACACCAGCGCCGATAGCGGGACGAGCGGGGCGGCACCGGTGGTGTCTACTGCGTCGTAATGGAGGTCACAGCAGAGCCGGTCATAGTAATCCACATATCGTCCGGCCACATATTGGAGCCGGTCGCCCGCCCCATCTTGGGCGACCCATTCGGCACTATTGAATACCGAGAGGCGTTGGCCGTAGCCGAAATACTTGTTGGCAGGGTCGGCGGCATATTGCGCCATCGGCAAGGCCACAATGCAGAACGCGACAATGAATGCCGCTGCATGGGCGTACTTGTTGCCGAACCGCCGAGGGTCCCGGAACAGCAGCGTGATAACGCCGAGTATGGCGACCTCAGCGCTCAGCGGACCTGGGACCAGGACGATGAACCCCAGAAGGGCGACCGCAGCGATGCCGTCCCACCCGAAGAGGCGGTGGGTGATGAAGAGACCGATCACGCCCAGATAAAGGAGATGGCCATTATAGGCGTAGAGCCCCAGGGCCAACACCGCGCCAGCACCCGCCCACCACCGCCAAGACTCGCGGCGGATAGCCTCTAGCAGCGCACCGACTCCGAGGACGACGATGAGAGGCCAGAGGATGTTTGGAAAGGCGATGCGGGAGAAGATGAGGTGCCAACTGCTGGTCGCCAGCAATAACCCCCCGGCTATTGCCGAAAACAGTCCGAGATTTCGCCGTAGGACGACGAAGAGCGCGAGGACCGTCGTCGTCCCGAGGAACGCGGTCGGGAAGCGAATGGCGAAGATGCTCTCGCCGAAAACCGACATGGAAACGGCCGTCGCATAGAAATAGCCCGTTGGGCTCCCAGCGGCACTCGTCGCATAGACGCCGATCCAGCCCTCGTCCAACACCCGCCGGCCCTCCAACCCGGCCGTTGCCTCGTCGCCCTGAACTCCAAATGGGATGGTACTCAGGTCCGAGAACCGCAAAATGATGGCGACCAATACCACGATTGTGAGACCAGCGATCTCAGTGCGTCGCCGTAACGGGATCGTCGCCTCGGGCGCGACGGCCGGACTGCCAAACTGGTCCCAGAGGCGGACGACGACAACCGGCGCGACGGACTTGAGCCGCGTTGATACCGGGATGGCTCCCGCCCGTGATACCCAGTGAAACGGGCCGCCGCGTGAGAGCACCTTACTGCGGTCGTTCGGAGCCTCGAGCATCCCAGATCGTATCGACTCGATCGCCTCGCTCAGGCGACCGATCTCGTGTCGTAATGCACTGAGTTCCGTTTGGACAGGGTCAAGGTCGTGACCGGAGGCCGCACCTGTTTCGGATCCCCCCTCAGCATCGCGTCCCTGTGCTACCGCATGAGGCAACGAGCCGGAGGAATCAACCGGCCGTGCCCGCTGAGCGCGAATTGGCTGAAATCGCGGTCGCGGTTGCCTGGCTCCCCGTCGCGATGAGGGAACCGGGGCGTGATCCGGTACTAGAGAGGTGGAGGCATGATCCGGGGATGGTGACTCGGAGGGTTGGCCGCTCGTCATCGGGAAGCGTGCGCCACGGGCTCGCGACCTCCAAGTGTGCGCATGACGGTGGATATCGGACGGCGTATGGCTCATCCCAGGAGGATGGCGGCCGTTCCCCGCCCTCGCTCGTCCGTCCCAAGATGGCATCCGATGGCAGGACGGCGCGGGTTTCGCGCGTAGCCGCGGGGACTGCCGTCCCACGCGACATGCTAACGCACTTCTGACATCCTCGGCTATCTAATCCTGGTGGTTCGATTGACCGGCGGGATGATTCGTGGGGGGCGGAGGGCTGCCCGCGTTGCCCGGCTGGGCATCGCTCGTTGGTCGGGCACGCGACCGCGATTGTCATCGCGATCACGTCATCACTGCGGCGCCCGTCGCTCGTGTCCGGAGCAGGTGCAGCCCGATGGCGGCGGCGAGCAGCGTCGCTCCAATGACGTCCCCGGTGGTGCTGGTCGCCAGG
>JACCVE010000146.1 GCA_013698285.1 Chloroflexia bacterium
GCTCAGCAGTTCCCGGACCGCCACGACCTCCCGCGCCCGGCCGACCAGTGTCGTGAGCGGCACCGGCGGTCTCCCGGCTCGCTTCGGGGCGCGGGGCACGGCCGACACCGGAGTCCGGTTGGCCGCGGCCTGGAACACCGCCCGGTCCGCGCCTTTCAGGTCGAGGGCAACGGCCAGAGATTCGAGCGTGTCGTCACGGACCCCCGTGCGGACACCACGCTCCAAGTCGATCACGCGATGAGCGGGCAGCCCGACTCGCTCGGCCAATCCTTCAGGCGTCAGCCCGGCGGCGAGCCGGTGCCGGCGCAGCAACCGGCGGAACTCGGACGCCGCTGATCCTGTCCTCTCCATACCGTATCGCCGCCCATTGACACGTACCACGAGTGATCACTGTCAAGTCCCTGGGCTGCCGTTGAATATCCTCCCATCATAGCAGACCCCATTTTGACCCCAGGTCCGGCGAACGGCTGACAGCAGGTGCGGCGGACCGACCCTCTGAGCCCGACCACCTCCACCGACCCCACCATGGATACGAGTCCCGGACCATCTTTTTTCCCATGAAACCGTCGCTCAGGCAGCCGGGCACGGCGTGAGGCATCCCTATCGGCATGGTGTGACCTATGGTCCCGTTCTCGCCTTCGTAACGTCCCCGTCCGCGGGATGGGCACCCCCATGTTGACTCCTAGGTGATCGGCAACCGAACACCCGTTCGCTACCCTATTCTACAAGCGGTCACCGGCGGCGCGTTGCCGGGCCGGCCTACGCCCAGTGGGCGGGCACTGAACGTGTCCCGGCTGGCCCCGGTCGCCCAAGCCACCGCTGCCTCGTTCGACACCCCGCCCCCGCTCCACTCACGCATCGCGGTGCCAGTCCGATCCCAGTCCCGGTCGTCTCCCCAGAGGATCGCCCTGACGAGAATCAGACCGCCCTGCTGGCCCCTTTCCCCGATGGGCGGACCGGAGGGTGCGGCGGCGCGTCCTTCCTGGTCCCTGGCCGTACGATCGCCCGGGAAGCTGGTTACCCCCGGCCGGGATGCGACGCCACCACACAGGGAATGGCCACACTTCGTCCGTCTACCGTCTACCGTCTTCCCCGCTTGCGTTAGCATTCCCCATTCGTGGGTCGACGGGAATGCCGCGTCGGCTCCCCCCGGCGGCCCGGATCGTTCGGAGCGTCACGGTGTTCCAGGATCTCCACATCTTCGATGTCCACGCTCACTTCCCGATCAAGGGCGACGTCGCCATGGGCGGCGGGGGCCGCACCCGCGAGACGGGCCGCATCGACGACCCCGCCTCCCAGGAGCGCCAGGCCCTCCGCCAACGCTCACTCGACCAGACCCGCCACCAATGGCGGATGGCCTTCGACTTCCCCGAGCCGGAGACCGGCACCCGGTCCAGCGAGGAACAGGCCGAACGCTGGGTCGCGGAGCTGGACCGCCACGGCCTAGAGCGGATCGGCTTCGTCACCGGCCGCGACAACGACGAACTGGCCCGTGTCGTGGCGATGCACCCCAATCGATTCGTCGGCTTCGCCCACCACGACATCACCCGCCCGGACGCCGCCACCGAACTTGAGCGGGCCGTCACCACCCTGGGTCTCAAGGGACTCAAGTTGCTCGCCCCCACGATTCCGATCCTGATCAACGACCGCTCCCTCTATCCCGTCTGGGAGGTCTGCGAACGGCTCGGCATCCCCGTCCTCAGCCACTTCGGCATGCTTGGCGCTGCCGGGGGCGTCTCCTACCACCCAAATATGTCGCCCGCGGTCCTTGAACCGGTCGCCCGCGACTTCCCGACCGTGGACTTCATCATCCCCCACTTCGGCATCCAGCACGTCACCGACCTCCTCTTCCTCTGCTGGTCCTGCCCCAACGTCAACGTCGACACCTCGGGCTCGAATCAGTGGGTCCGCTGGATGCCCTACAAGCTAACCTTGGAGGACCTGTTTCAGCGCTTCTTCGAGACGATCGGCCCGGAGCGCATCCTGTTCGGCAGCGATTCGAGCTGGTTCCCGCGTGGTTTCGCCCTCCGCTACCTCCAGGACCAACTCCGCATCTGCCGGTTCATGAACATGACCCACGATCAGCTCCAGCTGATCTTCGGCGGCAACGCCGCACGGATCATGAACGTGCCCCTGGGCGCCAGTCAGTAAGCATCACCGGCGACATGGCGGAATGAAACTTGCCGGATTAGCGATGTGTCCAAGACTACGGACCTACCGCCCGTCGGTGAGGGGTCAACTCGACGTCCCCCGACGTGCTCGACCAGGAGGAGACGCATGACCGCCGAAGACCGCAATCCCAACGACGTGACCCCGATCACCGGACGCCGCCTCAACCGCCGGACCGGCGTCCGGGCCGGCGCGGGCGCCGCGGCCC
>JACCVE010000631.1 GCA_013698285.1 Chloroflexia bacterium
CGGGTCCCATCGCTTCTTGGCCCGCTCCAAGTGCGGGTATTCCGCCTTCGCGCCCGCCTGCCGCTTCGCCATCTCGTGCCCCCCTTACCCCCCGGGCCACGCCGCCGCTGGCCACGCCGCATCCTGGGGGATGATACGGGTACGGCACCCGGGGGCGGTGCCCTGGTGCCGTTCTCCGGTCGTGCGTGGTCCACGATGACGAGACGGCCGCGACCGCCCCCGGGGACGGCCCCGCTACATGTTCGCGGTGGACTGGTTCGCGTCGAGGCCGAAGCGCAGCACGGCCGCGACGCCGCCGAACTCGTCCAGGGCCATCGCCGCCTCCGAACGGGGCCGCTCGGCGCCCGCCTCGGGGATGTCCATCTGCTCGTCCATCGAGACCGGCACGTCGGTCTGGACGATCTCGATCTCGGCGTCGGACTGGATCGCCAGGCGGACCATCTCGGCGCTCAGTTGCACCGCCGTCAGGTTCGCCATGTCCCCGGCCAGCGGGTGGCTGTCCGGCATCTCGCCGAGGCCGAAGGCCGGCATCGTGAAATCGGCCCAGCCGTCCGCCTCGAAGTCGTCGTTCATCACCAGGGTCAGCACCTGGCCGGTCTGGAGGGCGGTCAGGGTGTCCTCGGGGCCGGTCGCGCCCGCGCCGCCGGAGCCGGCGTTGTCGCGGGCGTCGGTGACGGCCCGCATTTCCCGCTCCCGCTCGGCGGCGTCCATCATCGGCTGGCTGGCGTCCACCACCTCCTGAGCACTCGACCGCATCTCCAGGTTCAGGGTGCCGATGACGCGGTCCTGAATCGACTGGTGGAGCGCATTCCGCAGGGCATGGGTCGCCCGATCCTCCCCCGCCAGGATCAGCAGGACATCGCGGCGAGACCGGAGGGCCTGCTCGACGTGCTCGGCCACGGCGGAGAAGAACTGGTCAACCTGCTCCTCGGCCCGGTCCTGGTTCCGGCTCGTGCTCCAGCCCCCCTCGCCCTCGGCCGTCGTGGTGTGCTTGCCGCGCATGTCCACCTCGCGCCGCCGCCGGCCCTGGGTGATGAAGGCGAGCTTGGCCTCGCGCTGGTCGACCTGGAGCACCGCGTAGGTGGCGTGCTCCTCCATCGTTCGGGCCAGCTCGGTCAGGACCGGGGTCGGCCCGACGGCGACCGACGTGGCCACCTCGACGCCGAGCGGGATCGCCTCGAAGACGCCGTTCGCGTGGCAGGCCACGAAGACGACACCCTGGGCCTCGTCCGGCACATCTGATTCGAGATAGGCCATGATCCGGTCGATGTCGGCCTGGAGGCTCGTCGTGGCCTCGCCCCGGCCCTTCGGCCCATCGACCAGGCGCCCGGCGGCTTGGGAGAACTCATCGGGACCCGGACGCCTCCCCGGCTGTTCGTAGACATGTGCCCAGCTTACCGTCGCGGTCAGGTAGGGCGCATCGACCGACGCCTCCAGGGCGGCGAGTCGCTCCAGCGTCTGGCGCAGGTCGGTCCTCACGCCGCCTCCCGCTCCGTCTTGACGGTTCGTGGTCGTATCTGTCGCCGACATGATCGTGGGGTCCTTTCGGTTGGCCGGAGCACGCGTGGCCCCGGCCCGAGGTCCGCCCGGCTCGGGGGCGTATGGTCATGGGCCGATGCGGCAAGGATCGTGCCGTCGTCAACGCGGGGTCCGCCGCGCTCCTCCCGCCGGACGGCGAGGGGCAAAAGGGGTGAGGCGGAAATCGTGACGACCGGGTCAGAACGACTCGAAGTCGCCCAGCCAGTGCATCCAGGGGGCGATTGCGGCGTGGCGAAACAGCTTCTGGTCGGCCGTCCACAGTTCGGCGTTGAGGATGCGGGCCAGCACGATCGCCTGGGTGCCCGGTAGTCCCTTGATCCCGGCGTCGCGGCAGAACGCGATCGCCTCCGGCACCAGCCCCGCCGGGGCCGCCGTCTCCAACCCGAGCCGGTCCAACAGTTCGACCGCGGCGTCGGCCTCGGCGACGGTGATCTCTTCCCGCCGGGTCCGGTCGTGGATGATCCCGGCGACCTCGACCGGCACCGCCGGGGCGGCGACCAGCGGCCGGTCGGAGCGGATCGCCGCCTCCAAGAGGGCCTGGGCCCGGTTCGACAATTCTTCCGGCAAGAGCCACTTCATCACCAGCGCGGTATCGACCACCACCGGCGGCCGGTCGCTCGTCACGTCACGCGCCATCACGATGCCTTTCGTCGCTTCTTGCCCGACCCGGCCAGCTCATCGGCCGCCGCCGGGAGCGAGACTCCCTTCCGCCGCGCCAGCACCTTCTCACGGAGCTGTTGCGCCTCCAGGGCCACCGCCAGCCGGTCCTCCCGGCTCCCGGGCGACGAGAGCCGGGATAGTCCACCGGCACGGGGAGATGGGTCGGACGCCTGGTCTGCGCCGGCAACCGCGACCGGCGGGCCTTCCCCGGCCGGCGCTATGATCCGGTCGAGGTCCTCTTCCCGGATCCGGACCGCCCGCGGCCCGACCTTCAGGGCCCGTAACCTCCCCTGCTTGATCCACCGGGACACCGTCACACCACTCACCTTGAGGCGCTCCGCCGCCTCGGGAACCGTCAGGAGATCGTCGCCGCTTCGCTCGTCCATGCATGACGCCTTCGCTCGCCCGGTGGCCCCAGCGGCTGCCGGGTTGCCCATCCTCAGTGTCGCGCAGACTATCACCGCACCACATGGGCTCGCAACGACCATCACGAGTGCCCTGAACCCCACCGCTCCCCATCAGGGCGTGTCACTGAGTCCGTTGATTGGTCTGGGCCGAGCGAGTCCCTCACCCGGGCCACCAACCGGTCCGGCCATGTCCACCCCTCCCT
>JACCVE010000019.1 GCA_013698285.1 Chloroflexia bacterium
GGACCGTGAAGTCCCGGGCGCCCTCGGCGATCCCGAGGTAGACCGAGCTGCCGAGCAGGTTCCAGCCCGAGGTCGCCCGGCCGGGTGGGTTGGCGGAGTCGGGCAGGCGGGACCCGGTGGGCACGAAGACGTCTTCGAAGACGACGTCGTGGCTGCCGGTCGCGCGCATCCCGAGGTTGTCCCAGGTCTCCTCGATCCGGACCCCCGGTGATCCCATCGGGATCAGGAGCTGGCCCCGGCCGACCGTGCCGTCCTCCCCCTCGATGCCGAGCAGGGTCGCCGCGTAGCGAAGCTCCGGGGAGAGGGTCGTCCAGGTCTTGCGGCCGTTGACCCGCCAGCCGCCCTCCGCCGGCACGGCCAGGGTCGCGTACTGTCCCCCCCGGCTGGGGCTGCCGAGGTCCGGTTCGCTGGCCACGCCATTGACCAGCGCCCCCTCGGCCACCACCTCGCGGCAGACGCGCTCGAACAGCGGCTCGGGCCAGGCCCGGCTGTCGGCCAAACCGCCGATGACCACCAGGTGCATCGTCGAGGCCAGGGCCACCGACCCGTCGCCCCGCGCCAGCCGCTCCTGGGCCAGCATCGTCTCCAGGGGCGTGGCCCCCCGCCCGCCGTACTCCTCCGGCACCGTCAGGGCCAGGTAGCCCGATTCCCGCAGGGCCCCGAAGGTGTCGTGGGCGAACGTGTTCTCCCGGTCGTGCGCCGGGGCGTTCTCGGCCGCGACGGCCGCCAGCCGGTCGGCCAGGGCCATGAACTCGGCCTGCCGCTCCGTCTTCGGGTAGGGTGGCCGGTCGCCGGGAGACGGCGCGGGGCGGCCGTCGATGGAGGATATCTGGTCGGCCGGTGCGGTGGTGGTGGTCATGCGGGCTCCACGGGATGGCCTTGGCCCTGGCGGGTCCGATCAGGCGCTGGGTAGTGGGTACGGGAGAAGATACCGCGTGCTCGTTATCGGCGTGGGTCTACCGGGCCACCCGGAGGCGAGGCCCGAGTCTCGGGGAGGCACCCGCAAGCGGGGCGCCCTCATGTATCTTGGTGGCATCTCCCTCCCTGGAGCCATTGATGTGCCCATCAGGATTGGGCGGCTCAGACAACGATTCGATACTCCTAAGTCGCCTTCCCGCCACTGCCGGTGGCCGGACGCAGTTGTGCGCCAGCTCGATGCCCCTATGGCCACCCCTTATCTTACCCAGCGTTGCTAACGGCGCCCAAATGCTCCCGTTATCTTACTGGAAGGCCCTTCAGTAAGATAACGGGGTGACGCTTGATTCTGGAACTGGGCAAGTTTGGGTGATCCGGACCCCATCGGACCGATGACCCGGATCAGTGGTCCTCGTCAGCCGTCCCATGTGGCCCCAGCCGGGGGCGTGGCTGTCGCCGTGGGCGCCGTAGTTGTGTCCGCAGTCCCGCAGCGTTGGTGCTTCGCTGAACTGACCACGACGAAGCTGTTGAACTTTGAATCCAGCATTGGGGCGGTCCTGATCGCTCGGAGGACTAGATCGTTCTTTGGTTCAAGAAATTCGCTTGGAGAGGTTCGGATCGCAAGACTGGGCGGCTTTCTTCATCTGCGGCAGGAATAGTCGCCGTCACTGAACCGGCGGTCTGCTTCCAATTCTCGGTGACAAACAAGGCTTGGAGGGTCGAGTGTCGACGGAGATGTGCGATTCTACGTCGAATCCGCAATTGGGATCCGGCAGCGGAGGGCCGACCAGGCCACCGCAATCGCGGTATACACTCTGCGGCACGATGGACAGCACATCTGGTGGGCGGCTCAGCCGTCGCGCCGCCGAGGGAAGCTCCGTGACCGACATCGCCCCGCTCTCCGGTCGAGACAGGACCGCGGGCGAGATGACGGCGACCGATACGATCGATCGACCGTACTCCGGCGAGCCCTCCCGCTACCTCACCCAGGCACTCTCCCGGCTGCGCTGGGCGACCATCGCGGCGCTGCTGTTGCTAACCCTCCTGCAACCGACGACCGGGCGCGCCGACCTCCCATCCTGGGCGCTGCTCCTCCTGTTCGCCGGCTACAACGGCCTCTGTCAGTGGCTCCAGATCACCCGGCCCGTGATCCACTCCTTCCCCCGCCAGGCCATGATGGACCTGCCGACGATCGGGCTGATCTACGCCTTCAGCGCACAGCCCGGAGGGGCGCCTTACGTCCTTGTCGTCTTGGCGGTCGTCTGTGCGGCAGTCATCTTCTCGTCGCGTGGCACGCTGCTCTACACCGCCGCCGCCGCGATGACGGTCGCGGCCATCGAGCCCACCCTCCCCATGTGGTCGCCGACGGCGGGTCATGTCCGTGAGCTCGGTGTCCGTATCGTCGGGCTCGTCGTCGTCGGGATTGGCACGACCGTCCTTGCCCGGCACTTGACCTTGGAGCAGGCGGCAGCTCGCGCGAACCGGGACGAGGCGGAGCGGCTGACGGAACTGGACCGCCTCCGAGTCAACTTCATCGCCACGATTTCCCACGATCTGCAGACGCCCTTGGCGGCGACGCGGGTCTGTCTCGGCCTGCTCGACGCCAGTGCGGCTGACCGGCTGCAGGTTGAGGAGCGGGAGCTGCTGGAGAGTGCTCGCCGCAACAACCAGCACCTGGG
>JACCVE010000056.1 GCA_013698285.1 Chloroflexia bacterium
CGCCGGCGGTGTCCGGCGGCCTCTTCGCGTTCTCGACGGGTCCTCACCGGTAACGGGTGGGATGGTCGGGCCGGCGGCGGCCGGGAGCGGCCGCGGGCCGGGCGTGTCCGTGGTCCCCACGGTGCGGATGGCTCGTTCCTTCCTATGGACGGAGGATCCGCGATGGGTGACGAGGGGAACCAGATCGAAAACCGCATCGTCGCGGCGCTGCGGGAGGCCGGACTGACGGTCGCCACGGCGGAATCGTGCACGGGGGGCGGGATCGCGGCCCGGATCACCTCGGTGCCGGGCAGTTCGGTGGTC
Organism: Chloroflexia bacterium; assembly: GCA_013698285.1. Taxonomy (GTDB): domain Bacteria; phylum Chloroflexota; class Chloroflexia; order Thermomicrobiales; family UBA6265; genus JACCVE01. Next base: position 304 of record JACCVE010000056.1, read on the forward strand.
TTCCCGGGCGGGGTGGTTGCCTATGCCAACGACGTGAAGACGAGCCTGCTCGGCGTTCCCGACACGCTGTTGTCATCGGTCGGGGCCGTCAGCGAGGAATGCGCGGCGGCCATGGCGGAGGGGGCGGCACGCCTGTTCGGGGCCGGCCTGGCAGTGGCCTCGACCGGGATCGCCGGACCGGGCGGCGGCACGGCTCGCAAGCCGGTCGGCCTGGTCTACCTGGCCGTGACGGGCCCGGGCGGGACGATCGTCGCCCGGCACCAGTTCGCCGGTGACCGGGCGGCGGTGACGGAGGCCGCGGTCGAGGCGGCGCTGGCGATGGTCGAGTCGGAAGTCGGAAGACTGTAGTCGGAAGACGGTAGTCGGAAGACGTGAGACGTGAGACGTGAGGGGACAGGATGTTGGCGTGAGACCCGAACCTTTGGTAGGGGCGCTGCTTGCCGCGCCCGATCACCGAAAACCATGTCCATGGTGAAAAACGCGTCTCATTGGAGGGTGAGTCACGCAGCGCCCCTACGAATGTGTTGCCCATTTCGGATGATGCGGTTGGTGAGTACCCATTCCACGTTCCTGGACGCGCGGTGTGATCGCGGGGACATCCGGCGGGGTGGGCATCGCCTACACTTGGCGGATGCGGGATCGGGGATGGGCGGTCCGATGGGGGCGCCCGCTCCCGAATGATCGATCTGGATCGTAGCTGACTATCCAAGGGGTGGAAGCGTGCCGACGGCGGAGAAGTTGTACGAGAAGACGACGCTGGCGAATGGGGTCCGGGTGGTGACCGGGGAGATGACCGGGGTCCGCTCGGCCAGTCTCATCTTCTACTATGGGATCGGGTCTCGCTACGAGCCGCCCGCCATCCAGGGCGTCTCCCACTTCCTGGAGCACATGCTGTTCAAGGGGACGACGAAGCGGCCCGACCCGGGGCAGATCTCCGAGGCGATCGAGGGGGTCGGTGGCATCCTCAACGCCGCGACCGGCCGGGAGTCGACCAACTACTGGTGCAAGGTCCCCAGCACCCACTTCGCGATGGCCTTCGAGGTGCTGGCCGACATCCTCCGCGAGTCCCGCGTCGATGCCGCCGACCTGTCGAAGGAACGGCTGGTGATCGTCGAGGAGATCCGGGGCTCCAACGACTCGCCGGAGGACGTCGTCCACGACGTGATCGACGACGTGGTCTGGGGCGACCAGGGCGTCGGGCGGCCGATCGCGGGGACCGAGGAGACCGTCGGAGCGATCACCCAGGAGGGGATGGTCGATTTCTGGCGGCGCAACTACGGGCCCAAGCGGCTGGTGATCGCGGCGGCCGGGGATGTCCGGCACGAGGACGTGGTCCAGCTGGTCGAGCGCCACTTCGGCGACCTGGCGTCGGCCGACGGCGACCCCTACGTGCGGACGATCGACGAGCAGGCCGGGGCGCGGGTCCGGCTGGTGACGCGGGAGACGGAGCAGGCCCACCTCTGCCTGGCGATGCCCGCCCTGCCCTACACCACCGAGCGACGCTACGTGCAGTCCACGATCGAGGCGATCCTCTCCTCGGGGATGAGTTCGCGGCTGTTCCAGGAGATCCGCGAGAAGCGGGGCCTGGTCTACTCCGTCTACGGCTACTTCCGGGCCTACGAGGATGTCGGCCAGGGGGTAGTCTACGCCGGGACGGACCTGGGCCGGGTCGAGGAGGCGGTCGGGGCGATCGTCGACGAGCTGCGTAAGCTGCGCGA
>JACCVE010000063.1 GCA_013698285.1 Chloroflexia bacterium
TAGATCCGGTAATCGTCTCCCGGCCTGCGCCGGAACCCGAGGGACTCGTAGAGGGCGCGCGACCGAGCATTCGTCCGCTGCGTACTCAGGCCGAGTGGCGCGGCGCGATTCACTCGCACCCGGTCGATCACCCAGGTGAGCCCCGCCCGCCCGATCCCCTCACCCTGGCGATCGGGGCGCACGGCGATCCGATCCAGGTGGGTGGCGTTGGTGTACCGCGTCAGGCCCACGTAGCATACCGGTTCCCCATCGAGGGTGCCGATCGCCGCCTCGACAAGATCACTGCCGAGGTAGGACGCGAACTCCTCCACCGAGTTCCACCACAGCCATGGGAACGCGACTCGGTCCAGGGCGAGCAACGTCCCGACCGCTCCCGCGTCGTCCGCCCGGACGCGGTGGAAGGACAACCCGGGGCGCGACGCCGGCGCCGACGGCAGGCTCGTCAACTCATAGGCGATCACGTCTTCGAGGGGGCGCAGGCCCGCCCGTTCCCAACTGGCGGACCGCCGTCGCTCCTGCTGCTCCATGGCCATCAGCAGGACGCGACCGTCGTCGCGGCATCGGGCGGCGATGTCCAGGACGAGCTCGTCCGCCCGCCGGACCGCGGCGATCTCGACCAAGACCGCGATCTCGCTCCGATGCCGCCATGGCCGGGCCACCACGAACTCGCCCGATCCCGGTTCCCACGCTCCCCACGCCTGGCCGGAACGGATCAGCGACGCGAGTTCGCCAGGTTCGAACCGGCTCCGCCAGGAGAGCGGCAACCTTGAAACCGCGGCGGCGTCCAACGCCTCGAAGGGGTGCGCCGGGGAGGTCATCTCGTTCTCCCCGGTCAACCGACCACCACCGGGAGCGGCTCGACCTCGATGGCATCCACCGCGAGGAGACCGATTGGCGTCAGGGTCACATTGTCGAGCCGAGGGTGAACGAGCAGGTAATCGACCGGGTGATAGGTCGGCAGGATCACCGCGTCTTCGACCAGATGGGCATGTGCTCGCGCGTAGTGGGCATCCCTGGTGGCGATGTCCGGAGCCTGCCGGGCCGCTTCGATGGCGGCGTCGAAGGCTGGATTGCGATAGCCTGTCGCGTTGGCCGGGCTATCGGACCCAAAGAGGGTCCAGAGCAACGCGTCGGGGGAAGGATAGTCGGCGATCCAGAGAAGCCCGTGAGCCGGGAATGAGGCGCCGGCCAGTCCTGCCAGGAAATCTGGCCAGGGCAGGGAGAGCACCGTCACCCGCAGCCCGAGGTCGCGTTGGAGGACATCCCGTAAGGACTCGACCACCTGGTCGGCGTGGGTGACGATCTCGATCGGTGGCACCGCCGCGGCGGTGCCATACCGTGAACGCCCGATGGCGTCACGGGCCGCGGCGAGATCGGGGGGCGGCAACGCGGTTCCGGGAGACGGCCCCAACAGGTCCGGTGGCAGCAAGCCATTGGCCGGGTCGACGAGGCCGCCGAACATCACCTCCGCCACGGCCCGGCGAGGGAAGGCGAGCTGGATCGCCCGCCGGACGTACCAATCGTCCAGCGGCGCCTGGTCGGTGCGGAAGGCGACGTGGTGGACCGCGAACAGCGGTTGGCGTACGACCCGGGTCGAGAGGACCGGGTCGGCCAGGACCCAGCCCGCCGATCCCGGCGGGACGGTCGCCAGGTCGATGAGGCCCTGTTGATACAGGTTAAACGGCCGCTCGGCGGCGGGCCCGAGCACGTACGAGACGCCAGTGACCCGGTCCCCCCGCTCATCCGGCGCCACCCGGCCCAACCGGAGTTCGTGATCGGCCGTCCAGGACAGGACCCTGAATGGCCCGGACCCGTTTGGCGGGCCGGCGGGCAACCCGGCGTCAACGGTCGCCGTCACGTCAACGACCATGGCGGCCACCGATGCCAACCGGGGCAAGAAATCCGTCCGGGGTCGTTCCAGGTCAATGAGGACGGTCCGGTCGTCGAGGACCGACACCCCCGCCAACGTCGTCGCGGTCCCCGCCGCCACGTCCCGTGCTCCGGCGATGTCGGCGAGGAAGAGCGGCCCGGAGAGTGACGCCGGGAACCCGGCCCCGGGAGACAATGACCGGGTCAGGGAAGCGGCGACGTCGGCGGCCAGGATCGGCCTCCCGTCATGGAACCGTGCGTCGGGCCGGAGGACCGCCGTGTATCGT
>JACCVE010000094.1 GCA_013698285.1 Chloroflexia bacterium
AGCGATTGCTCGAACAGGTCGAGCGGTGGCTGGGCGACGGGATGACCGTCGTCGTGACCGACCACGAGATGAAGATCATGATGGAGATCTGCCACGACTTGTTCGTCCTCGACCACGGCGAGGTGATTGCCCACGGCACGCCCGCCGAGGTCCGAGCCGACCCCGGGGTGATGGATGCCTACTTTGGCCGCTGAGGTCCCCGGTCCGGGCCCCGATGCCCCGGAAACGACCAAGCCCGTGTTGAGCCTGCGGGAGGTGGACGCGGCCTACGGCAATGTCCAGATCCTGCATGGCGTCTCGCTCGACCTGTTCGCGGGCGAAGTGGTCAGCATCATCGGGCCGAACGGGGCTGGGAAGAGCACGGTGCTCAAGGTGATCATGGGGTTCCTCAAACCGTGGGCGGGCGAAGTCACCTTCGACGGCGAACCGATCACGCACCTACGGACCGACCTCGTCGTTCGCCGGGGGATCTCCTACGTGCCGCAGGGTCGGATCGTCTTCAAGGACATGACCGTCAGCGAAAACCTGGAGATGGGGGCCTACTCGATCGGGGACAAGGGGCAGATCGCCCGGACCATGGATCAGGTGCTGACGTTGTTCCCCCGGCTCGCCGAGCGACGCAAGCAGGTCGCGGGCACGATGAGCGGCGGCGAGCAGCAGATGCTGGCGATGGGCAGGGCGCTGATGATCGAGCCTCGCGTGGTGCTGATGGACGAACCGTCGCTGGGCCTCGCGCCGCGGTTCGTCGAGCTGGTGTTCGAGAAGATCGGGGAGCTGCGAGACGCGGGCATGACATTGTTGTTGGTCGAGCAGAACGCGACGAAGTCTCTCTCCGTCAGCGACCGCGGTTACGTCCTCGAATTGGGTCGCAACCGGTTCACCGGGCCCGGTGTGGCGCTGCTGGCCGATGAGCGGGTGAAGCGTCTCTACCTGGGCGGTTGAGGGGACGAACGGATCGGCCAACGACGGCGGGCCGGGCAATGGGCGGAGCCCGCGCCTGGCCCGCCGATCGGGTCACCTCGCGACGCCCTGATCGCGTTTGACGGCCAACGCCAAAGTCGCTATCCTTTGGGAAGCATAGCTTTCGGGGTGAGGTGAGGTCGACGCACTGGTCGACCAAGTCCTGACCGGCGGTGATAGCCCGCGAGCCAGCGCGATCCGCGCCAGCACGAACCGGTGAAATCCCGGTGCCGACGGTACAGTCCGGATGGGAGAAGGCGTGCGGTTCGCCTCGGGCATCGTCCCGCGGGCGTTGCCGTGCATTGTCCGATCCCAACAGACGCACGATCCCCGGCGGCCATGAGCTTCCGGGGATTTTCGTGTGCACGAGGAGGTCGGGTGAACGGCGATGGTCACGAGCCGGTGATGACGAACGGACCCGGCGCGTCTCGGGAACTCCCCCGGGGTGAGCGGGCGGGATCAGCCCTGACGGTCCCGGGACGTCGAGTGATGGGCCGATCATGCCGGGGGCCGCGGTGAGGCGCCCGCGGCGTGGGCCGGTGATCGCGCTCGACGCGCTGGCAGTCGCCGGTGGGAAGACCGCGTACGCCCTGCTGGTGATCCTCGGCGTGGCGACCTTCGCCTTCGCGCTCGGACACCTCAGTGGCGATCCGGTCGACGCGATGGCACCGCCCGACGCCTCGGCCGACGACCGAGAGGCGCTGCGGCGGCGATTGGGGCTGGACGACTCGCTGGTGACCCAATATGGTTTGTTCCTCGGCCGGGCCGCGCGAGGCGACCTGGGAGAGTCATGGGGTCAGCGGCGACCGGCCCTAGACGCGGCCCTGGACCGCCTACCCGCGACGCTCGCCCTGACGGGTGCGGCGATGGGCCTGGCGATCGCGGTCGGCGTCCCCCTGGGCCTGGCCGGGGGCTCCCGGCGGCGCGGTGGAGCCAAGGTGGCCGGGGCGGTCGTGTCCCTGCTCGGCCAGGCAGTGCCCGCGTTCTGGCTCGGGTCGGTGTTGATCCTGGCGTTCGCCGTCGAGCGGCGCTGGTTCCCGGCCGCGGGGCTGGATGGTCCACGGTCGCTCGTGCTCCCCGCCATCGCGCTCGGTCTCTATCCGGCGGCGATGATCGTCCGCTTGCTCTCGGTCACGCTGGCGGAGGTGCGGGACGAGGATTGGGTGCGGACGGCGCGCGGCAAGGGATTACGTGACCGGCTGATCGTCTCCCGGCACATGGCCCCGGTCATCGCGGCGCCAATGTTTGCCTTCGTCGCGGTCCAACTCGGCTTCCTCGTCGGGGGAGCGGTGGTCGTCGAGGCGGTCTTCGCCTATCCCGGCCTGGGCCGCCTCGCCCTCGGCGCCGTCCAGGACCGGGATATTCCCCTGGTCCAGGCGGTGGTCATCGTGGTGGGTTCATTGACCGTGGTGTTCTCCACCGTGGCCGATGTGCTGGGCCAACTCGTCGATCCCCGGGCACGTGGTGGGCGGGCGATGTCGGCGGCGGGGATGGCCAGGTG
>JACCVE010000106.1 GCA_013698285.1 Chloroflexia bacterium
CGGGTAGTCGCGGTTGAGGGTGGCGTCGTAGAGGAGGCGGCCCAGGCCGGGCCAGGCGAAGATGATCTCGGTCAGGACCGCCCCGGTGAAGAGCGAGCCGATGTCGCCGCCGACCACCGTCACCACCGGGAGCAGGGCGTTGCGCAGGGCGTGGCGGGTGGCGACCCGGGCAGTCGAGAGCCCCTTCGCGTGGGCGGTGCGGGCGTAGTCCTTGGAGAGTTCCTCCCGCATCCCGGTCCGGGTCAGACGGGTGATCAGGGCCAAGTGGAGCAGGCTCAGGGTAGCCACCGGCAGGGCCAGGTGGCGGAGGAGGTCGATGGCCCGGGCGAGGCCCCGGTACTCCTCCCGGGCATTCTCCATGCCCTGGACCGGCAACCAGCCGAGCCGGACGGCGAACAACAGCACCAGCAGTTGGCCGAGCCAGAACGCCGGCATCCCATACCCAAGCAGGGTGACCAGCAAGACCGAGCGGTCCGTCACCGACCGCGCCCGCCTAGCGGTGACGAGCCCCAACCACATTCCGATGACCGTGGACAGGGCGAGCGACACGCCCATCAACAACAACGTCGGCGGCAGGCGGGCGAAGATGACCTCGAAGACGGGTCGCCCATAGGCATACGAGTAACCGAACTCGCCCCGCAGGATTCCACGCAGATACAGCACCAGTTGGGAGGTGACTGGCCGGTCCAGGCCGTATTTGGCCCGCATCGCCTCGAAGTACTCGGTGTCTCCCCCGTCCCCGGCGAGCAGGGTGATCGGGTCGCCCGGCGCCAGGTGGATGAGCGTGAAGTTCACCACGATGACGCCGAGCAGCAGGGGGACGGCCTGGAGGAGACGGCGCAGGATGTAGCGCGTCAGGTGAGAGGACATCGCACCAGCCGGCGATCACCCGGGGAGGAGGGTTCGCCTCCCCGGGCGACCGTCACGATCAATCGGCGCCGGCCTCGGTGAACGCCGTCTCGGCGAAGTGGCCCGACCAGTGCTGGAAACCGTGGAACTCGGAGCTGAAGGCGCGAAGCCCCTCCGTCTCGATCAGCCAGATGTACGGGACCTCGGCGGTGAGGATGGTCTGGATCTCGGAGTAGGCCGCGGCGCGCTCGGCGACGTCGAGGGTGGACGCCGCCTCGTCGAAGAGTCGGTCGACATCGGCGTTGGTGTAGGCGGCGCCGTTCGAGAACGGGATCGGCCGGATGTTCCGCGAGTCGTAGACCCGCCGGACACCGATCTCGGGGTCGGTGCCGTTGCAGTAGGAGACGATCCCGAGGTCGAAGTCGCGCTCGACGAAGACGCGGTCGGTGGCCGCGTTGAAGTCGAGCGACACGTCCTCGACCTCGATGCCGACCTCGGCCAACTGCTCGCGCAGGATCTCCCCGTACCGGTCGAAGGTGTTGGGGTGCGGGAAGACCAGGGTGAACCGGTTGCCGTCGGCGTCCGCCGTCAGGCCGGCGGCATCGAGCAATTCGTTGGCCCGGTCAACGTCGTAGGGGTAGGTGGTCACGTCCGGGTCGTAGAACTCCGTCATCCGGCTGGAGATCGGCCCGGTGGCGACCCGGCCGGAGCCGAACACGATTTGCTCCAGCATCCGGTCCCGGTCGATGGCGTGGTAGATCGCCTGGCGCACCTCGGGCTGGTCGAGGGGGGTATTCTCCAGATTGAAGACGAGGGTGTTGATGCAGAGCGCCCCGCCCGGCGAGGCGGGCGCGTTCACCGTCGAGATGCCCTCGGCGTTCGCCAGGATCTCCTGCTGGGCCGGTGTCGTGTTCCAGGCGTAATCGACCTCGCCCTGTTGCAGCGCCTGGAGGGCGGAGTTTGCCTCCGGGATGACCCGGAACACGACGCGGTCCAGGTACGGCAGGCCGTCCTTGAAGTACTCCGCGTTGCGCTCCAGCGTGACCTGGTCGCCCTGGGCGTATTCGACGAACCGGAACGGTCCTGTCCCGACCGGTTGCAGGTTGGCCTCGGCCGTCGTCGGGTCCGTCCCTTCATAGATGTGCTTGGCCACGATCGGAGCCTCGGTCACGTCCAGCCGCTGCAGGAGGGGAGCGTAGGGCTGCTTGAAGCGCATCACCACGGTCAGGTCGTCAGGGGTGTCGATCCCAGCGAGCGCGGGGCCCAACGCCGCGGCGGTCCGGGAGTGGTACTCGAGCAGCACCTCTTCAAACGAGAACTTCACGTCGGCCGAGGTGAACGGCGTCCCGTCGTGCCACAACACACCGGGGTGCAGGTTGAAGGTGTAGGT
>JACCVE010000123.1 GCA_013698285.1 Chloroflexia bacterium
CCTGGGTGAGGAGTCACCGCTCACGGGGGTCCCCGAGCGGCGATTCGCGTCGTGTCACACTTGACACGAACATGTGTTCGTCCCTATACTCCGGGTAATCGGCCATTAACGTCAAACGTCCCGCTCGCCGCGCGCCCCGCCCGGCTCACCACCCGAGAGGACCCGAGCGACATGAAGGCTCTTTCGCGCCGCCAACAGGCCATCTACGACTTCATCGCCCGATTCCTCGATGACAACGATTACCCCCCCACGATCCGGGACATCCAGCGTGAGCTGGGCATCTCCTCGACCAGTGTGGTGGATTACAACCTGAAGGTGCTCGAGGAGCGGGCGATGATCCGGCGAAACCGGAACATCTCCCGCGGCATCGAGGTGCTGGGGCGTCACACGTCCCGCCGGAATGTCATCAGCATCCCGGTGATCGGCCAGATCGCCGCCGGTCTGCCGATCCCGGTGCCGGACGACCTGGCCCTCGGCGATGCCACCGACATGGTCGAGATCGGCAGCGACATCGTCGGCAACGCCCCGCGGGACCTCTTCGCATTGCGGGTCAAGGGACACTCGATGGTCGACGCTTTGATCAACGACGGGGACATCGTCCTCCTCCACGCCCAGGAGACCTGCGAGAACGGCGAGACCGTCGCGGTCTGGCTCAAGGAGCAGAAGGAGACGACCCTGAAGCGGTTCTACCTCGAAGGGGATCGAGTTCGCCTCCAACCCGCCAACGTGACCATGGACCCGATCTACACCACCGCCGACAACGTCGCCATCCAGGGCAAGCTGGTAAGCGTGGTGCGGTCCATCGTCTAGGGCAGAGACGTCCCGGCCACGTCGCGGTGCGTGACGGGGGGGCACCGGCCATGATCAGACGACGCCGCGATGGCCGCCGTTTTCGACCGGCGGCCATCCCGTTGTCCGGTGCTATACTGCGGGTCGCGATCACGCCTCCGTTCCCCCACACGAGCAAGGGCAGCCAGCGTGGAGCAAGCCTTTCTGACCGGCCTCGGACTCGCCGCCCCGGCCGGTCTCAACGCCTACTTGCCCCTCCTGATCGTGGCGATCGCCGACCGCTTCGTCGGCGGCATCACGCTCGACCGCCCGTATGACATCCTCTCCTCGAATCTCGGCATCGGCCTCCTGGTCGTCCTCCTGACGATCGAATTGGTCGTCGACAAGATCCCCGCCATCGACCACCTCAACGATCTGGTCCAGTCGGCGATCCGTCCCTCGGCCGGGGCATACCTGATGATGGCCTCGACCGTCGACACCGGGCTCGACCCCGTCGTCGCCCTCCTGATCGGCCTCGCCAGCGCGGGCGGCGTCCACGCGGTAAAGGCCTCGGCCCGGCCGGCGGTGACCGTCACCACCGGCGGGATGGGAAACCCCCTCGTCAGCATGGTCGAGGACGGGATCGCCGCCACGGTCGCCATCTTGGCCATCGCCGCGCCCATCGTCGCCATGGTCTTCCTGGCGGTGGCGCTGCTCCTGGCGATCTGGGCGGCCCGGTGGGTCGGTCGCCGGGCCCGTCGCCGGACGGCGACCTCATCGCCGCCGTGAGGGCGGACGGCCCGTGTTGCGTCGCACCGACTCAACCTTTATACTGTGCTGTGAACATCACAGGGTAGGTTCGGGCACGAGGTGGGCCATGGCCGTCCGGTTCAAGGATTATTACGACACGTTGGGGATCGACCGCGACGCGACGCGGGAGCAGGTCAAGACGGCCTACCGTGCCCTGGCCCGGAAGCACCACCCTGACCTGAACCGGGACGACCCCACGGCCGAGACCCGATTCAAAGAGGTCAACGAGGCCCATGAGGTCCTCGCCGACCCTGCCAAGCGGAAGATGTACGACCGCTATGGCGACGAGTGGCGCTCCTATCGGCAGGCTGGCTATACGGGCGACGAGCCCCGCGCCTCGGCCCGTCCCGACGACTTCGGGAGCTGGTTCAACCGCCAGGACGGCGCGGGCCGTCCGCCGGCCGGGGCACCGCGCTCGGCCGATTCCTTTTCCTGGGAATATGGCGACCGTGACACGGGCGTCTTCTCCGACTTCTTCCAGACCCTCTTCGGCGGTCGGACCGGCCGGTCGAACGTCACCTCCGCCCCATCCCGGCGAAAGGGGCACGATGTGGAGGCCGCCGTCGATGTCTCCTTCGCCGAGGCGGTCACCGGGGGCGCCCGGAAGTTCGAGATCCAGGGTAGTGGCGCCTGTCCGACCTGCGGCGGGACCGGTCTGGCCCGAGACGTTACCTGCCCGACCTGCGACGGGACGGGCCAAGTCCCCCGCGCCAGGGCGATCGAGGTGAAGATACCGGCCGGGGTCCAGACCGGTTCCCGGATCAGGATCGCGGGCCAGGGCGGCCCTGGCGAGGTCGGCGGGGCGGCGGGCGATGTCTACCTGGTCGTCACGGTTCGCCCGGACGCCCGGTTCGAACGCGAAGGCGACGACCTGAGGACCGCGGTCGAGGTGCCCTACTACACCGCCATCCTGGGCGGGGAGGCGGTCGTCACGACGCCGACTGGCCGGGTCGCCCTGACGATCCCGCCCGGCAGTCAGTCCGGCCGGTCCTTCCGACTCCGGGGCCAGGGGATGCCCCGACTGGGCCGTGACACCGGCCGGGGTGACCTATACGCCCGGCTCGCAATCACCATCCCCGGCGACCTCTCCGACGAGGAGCGTGCCCACGTCGAAGCCCTCCGCGACCTCGCGCCGGGATCCGGTGACTGACCGTGCGCGG
>JACCVE010000207.1 GCA_013698285.1 Chloroflexia bacterium
CGTGACGCTGGTGATCGCGACGATGTTCGTCCTGGTCAGCCTGGTGGTCGACATCCTCTACGTGGTGGTCGACCCCCGCCTGCGGACAGCCTGAGCGGTGGGCACGACCTTCTCGCCCGGCCAGACCGCCATGCCCACCTTGGGCGACCATGCCGGGGGGCGGGTCACCCGGCGGCCCGGCCTCCTGTCGCTGATCCGCCGCCAGCGGTTGGCGGTGACGGGGTTGCTGCTGGTGGGGATCTTCGCCGTAGTCGCGATCGCCGGGCCGATGGTGGCCCCCCACGGGCCGACCGAGCAGTTCTCGCGGGACCGCCTCCAGGGGCCGTCGGCGGCTTACCCCTTCGGCACCGACGAGTTCGGCCGCGACATCCTGAGCCGGCTGCTCCACGGCGCCCGCATCTCGTTCCAGGTCGGCCTGATCGCCGTTGGCCTGGCGGGGACGCTGGGCGTCGTGCTGGGGATGATCGCCGGGTATCGTGGCGGCTGGCTCGACTCGATCCTGACCCTGCTGATGGACGTGATCTTCGCCTTCCCGGCGATCCTGCTGGCGATCGCGATCATCACCATGCTGGGCAACTCGCTGGCGAACGTGATGGTCGCCATCGCGGTCGTCTACACGCCGACGTTCATGCGCGTCGTGCGCGGCGCGACCCTCTCGGTCCGCCACATGGCCTACGTCGAGGCGGCCGTGGCGACCGGCCTGCCGACCACGCGCATCCTGGCCCGCCACGTCTTCCCGAACATCACCGCGCCGCTGATCGTCCACGCCTCGCTGAACTTCGCCTTCGCGGTGCTGGCCGAGGCCTCCCTGGCCTTCCTCGGCCTAGGCAACAAACCCCCCTCGCCGTCCTGGGGCTCGATGGTCAGCAGCTCCTACGGCTTCCTCCAACTGGCCCCCTGGGCGGCCATCTTCCCGGGCACCGCGATCGCCCTGACCGTCCTCGGCTTCAACCTGCTCGGCGACGGCCTGCGCGACGCCCTGGACCCCCGCCTGCGGCGGTGACGGCGGTGCATCCTGACCCGACGGTGGCAGACATGTGCCATCCCGGCGTCCGTGTCAGCCGAGGTCAGGCGTCCGGTGCGTCCGGTGTCCCCATCGCGGCCAGCACCGCGTCCCCGACCTCGACGGTCGTCGCGGTGCCGCCCAGGTCTGGGGTAAGGGTCCCGGCGGCGGTGGTCCGCTCGATCGCCCGCATCACCGTCGCCGCCTCCGCCGGGAGGCCGAGGTGGTCGAGCATCAGGGAGACGGTCCAGATCGCGGCGATCGGGTTGGCGATGCCCTGGCCGGCGATGTCGGGGGCCGAGCCGTGGACCGGTTCGAACATGCTCGGGCGGCGTCGCTCGGGGTCCAGGTTGGCGCTGGCGGCGATGCCCATGCTGCCGGCCAGGGCGCTGCCCAGGTCGGAGAGGATGTCGCCGAAGAGGTTGGAGCCGACCACGACGTCGAGCGTGTCTGGCCGGAGGACGAACCGGGCCGCCATCGCGTCCACCAGCCACTGCTCAGTCTCGACCTCCGGGTACTCGGCCGCGACCCGGGCGAAGACCTCGTCCCAGAGGACCATCGCGTACTGCTGGGCGTTGCTCTTGGTGACGCTCGTCACCTTGCGGCGGGTCCGGGTCCGAGCCAGGTCGAAGGCGTAGCTGATGATCCGCTCGCAGCCGTGCTCGGTGAACAGGGCCGATTGGATGGCCAGGTTGCGGCCGTCCGGCCTGTCCCCCAGGTTACGGCCGCCGATCCCGGCGTACTCGCCCTCGGAGTTCTCCCGCACCACGACCCAATCCATGGTCTCGGGCGTCGCGTGGCGCAGCGGGCTCTCGATCCCGGGCAGCAACCGCACGGGACGGACGCAGGCGTACTGGTCGAACCCCTGGCAGATGGCGAGGCGCAGTCCCCAGAGGCTGACGTGGTCCGGCACGCCGGGCCAGCCGACGGCGCCGAAGTAGATGGCGTCGGCCCCAGCCAGGCGGTCGAGCCCGTCCCCAGCCATCATCCGGCCCGTCTCGGCGTAGTACTGGCAGCCCCACGAGTAGTGGTCGTATCGGAAAGCGAACCGTCCGCCCGATGAGGCGGCGAGGCGGTCCAGCACCCGCAGGCCCTCGGGCACCACCTCTTGGCCGATCCCGTCGCCGGGAATCACGGCGATGCGATAGGTCCTCGGTGCCCCGTCCTGATCTGGCTCGCGTCCCATCCGGTGTCGTCCCTCCACGTGGCCGGACGCCCGTCGATGGCCCGGCCCGCCGGGCGCGTCTCGGCAAACGACCGGGCTGAGCGCGGCCTAGAAATCCATGTCCCCCGCCGGCACGGACAAACGGCCGCGGGGCTTGGGGGTGCCGCGCTCCTCGGCGCCGGACTCGGCGTCGCGACGTTGGTGGGTGACGTGGTCGAGTTCCTGCTGGATCTGCTCGAATCGGAACCGGACCCGCTGCTCGTGCAGGTACCAGATGTCCCGCCGCAGGCCGGCGTCCACCTGCCGCAAGCCCTCCAATTCTCCGGTGAAGGCGGCGATCCGGTATTCCAGCTCGCGGTGGGTCTCCGAGAGCTGCTCGATCCGGCTGCTGAGCCGTTCGGCCCGCTGCTCGATCACCTGGCGCAGGTCGTCGAACCGGGCATCGCTGTCCTGCTGGATATCATCGGCCCGGTCCCGCAGCAGAGCCTGGGTCTCGACCGTCTTGACCTGGAACTTGGCAAAGTCGGCCCGGATCGCCACGTCCACCTCGCGCAGCTCCTCGAAGGTGGGGTCGATGTGGACGAGCGAGCGCCGGGTCTCGTCCAGGATATCGGCCAGGTGGGCGGAGTCGGCCCGCAACTCATCGATCCGGGCGGCGACCACGGTACTGATCTCCGCGACCTCTGCCACCCGCCGCCGGGCGTCCTGGTCGACGATCTTGATCGCGTCCTCGGCCCGCAGCCCGTCGCGGTGGATCTGGTCGATCTCGGTCCGCAGCAGGTCCAACGCATCGCGGAGCTGGTGGTTGACGACCGCGTTGCGGTCGTTCTGGGCCGCGAAGTGCTCGATCGCCGCCGCGACCTCGTCGAACCGCCGCTCGAAGATGCCGGTCGTGTCGACCTTCTGGCGGGACGCCTCGAGCAATTCGCCCACGTGGGCCTGGAGGGAGCGGATCGGCCGGATCGCGTCCTCGAACCGGTTCTCCAGGTCCGCCACCTGCTGCCGGGTCCGGTTCTCGTCCAGGGCCCGGGCCTGGGCCGACTGCTGCGACTCCTGGCGGACCTGCTCCAGGCTGAGCCGGTTCTGGGCCACCCCGCCCTCGTAGACCTTGAACTGTTCTTCCTGGCGGGTCTGGCGGCTGAGCAGTTCGCGGAGTGCCTGGCGCAACTCGTCGACCTGGCTCTGGAGGGTGGAGACCCGCGCCTCCTCCCGGCGCCGCCCGTCGTCCTCCCGGTAGGGCGAGGACGGTTGTCGCGTCCCGTTACTGGCCATCGCCGCGCTCTCCTCCACCATCGCCACCGTCATCGCCGCCGGCGTTCATCCCGTCGAAGACGGCCAACGTCGCGACCACGCTCCGGGCCAGGGCGGGCGGGTGATACCCACCCTCCAACACCGCGACGAGCCGACCGCCGGCGGCGTCGCCGGCGACGGCCAACACCCGCGCCGCCAGGGCGGCGAAGCCATCCTCGGTCAGCAGCAGCGCGGCCAGCGGGTCCTCCCGGTGGGCATCGAACCCGGCCGAGACCAGGACCAGCTCTGGCCGGAAGGCGCGGAGGCGGGGCAAGATCACCGCATCGAAGGCGTCCAGGTACGTCCCGTCATCGGTCCCGGGCGGCAGGGGCAGGTTCACCGTGGCCCCCAGGCCCGGCCCGGTCCCGGTCTCGCGGGTCGCCCCCGTGCCCGGATAGGCCGGGGACTGGTGCATCGAGGCATAGAGCACCGTGCCGTCGGCATAGAAGGCGTCCTGGGTGCCGTTGCCGTGGTGAACGTCCCAGTCGACGATGGCGACCCGCCCGACGCCGGCCGCCCGGGCGTGGGCCGCCGCGACGGCGACATGGTTGTAGAGGCAGAATCCCATGCCCCGGTCCGGGGTAGCGTGGTGCCCAGGCGGGCGGACCAGCACGAACGCCCGGGGGACGACCCCGCCGAGGACCGCGTCGACGGCCGCGATGGCCGCGCCAGAGGCGAGGCGGGCGACGGCCAGCGAATCCGGCCGGACGACCGTGTCCGGGTCGAGCGAGCCACCCCCGGCCCGGGACAGGGCCCGCAAGCTGGCGAGGTAGGCGGCACCGTGAACGCGGCCGAGCTGCTCGTCCGTCGCCCCGGCGAAGGGGACATCAGGCCGCCCGGCGAGCAGGTCGCGACGTGTCAGCTCGGCGTGGATCGCCCGGAGCCGTCCTGGGTTCTCGGGATGGGCCCCGGTGTCGTGGCCGAGGAAGGCATCCGACCATAGCACGGCGGTACCCCGGTGCCCCGGTGGCGTACCGGCTCGACCGCGGTCACCCGGCACGGCGGGACGGGGGTCGATGGTGAGAGTCTTCATAGGAAGGAAAGTATAGCGGCTCACCCACCGCCAGGTTCGAGCCGAGGTATCTCGGCCGACGCCCTCACCCCCCCACCGCGTTTCAGCGGCGTGGCGCAGGTGGCGTCCGGGGACGCCCGTCGGGGGATCGCGGCCGGCCGTCGGGGCGGGCGATGAAGCTGGTCGGACCGGCGCTGAGGTAGATCAGCGCGCCCCCGATCGGCAGGCAGAGGATCAGTAGGGCCCAGAGGACCTTGTTGTCGCCGCGCACCCGGGGCCGCCTCCGGAGATCGCGCAGGGCATGGACCTGCAACCCATACCAGGCCAGGCTGACCACGAGCACGAGGAGGATCAGGAAAAAGGACCCCAGCGTCACCCGTGATGGCCCCCGCTATGGCACCCGCGACGACACGTGCTATCCAACGTCGAGGTACCGGGGGTCGTCGCCGGTCATGTAGGGCAGGAACCGCACCGCCGCCACGCCGGTCGAGGCGGGCAGCTCGAAGGCGACCCAGCCCTCCCGCGCCACCCCCGGCACATAGGGGCCGCTGGCGTCGGGCGAGGGCGGCGTCAGCACGATGGTATTGGCGATCGGCTCCCCGTCGGCCCGGGCCAGCACCATCGCCGTCGCCGGCAGGTGGACGATCGCCTCGCCGGCCTCCAAGCTGGTGACCCGGACCCTGATCGCCAGCCACCCGACCGCCCCGTCCCCGTCGGCGTCTTCCGGGTCCCAGGCGGCGGCGATGCCAAGGGCGGTGGTCCGGTAGTCGCTGGCGGGGTAGAGGTCGTAGACCGCCGCGCCGGTGACCACTTCCACGACCTCCACCGACCACGCCCCGGTCACGACGGTCTCGCCGGCCCCCGCCGGGGCGGCCACTTCCACGCCCGCGTCGTTGGCGGGGAGGGGATCGGCCGCGACTGGCTCGGCCGGCTGGCTGTCCGCCAGGGCAAACACCCGGTCTGCCCAGTTGCCGGAGATCGACAGGCTGTCGAAGAGGAGCAGGGGGGCCGCGGCATCGGCCGGGGCGCCGAGGACCGCCCAGCCCTCGTGGCTCTCGCCCGGGGCCACCACGGCGTCGATCGCCGGTGATGGGGCGAAGGCGCCGACGAACCGGCGGACCGTGCCCGTGCCATCGAGGGCAGCGAAGTCATCCGTGTCGAGCGCCAGAGGGGCCAGGCCATCATTGGTCACAGCGATCCGGATCGCCAGGTAGGTGAAGCCGTCGCGGGGCGGCTCGTTGGCCGCGTTGGCGGCGACCACGAACTCGGTCGCCGCCGGACCGGTCAGGACCTCAAGCACCCGCATCCGCAACGGCCCAGCGGCTGCCTCCTCCCCGAGCGGGACGGGGATGGCGGTCGCCGTAGTCACCGACTGAGTCAGGAGCGCGTCCCACCTGGCCCCAGAGGCGGCCCCGGGGGCACCGCCCACCGCGCTGCCGAGCCCCGCGAGCAGGAGCGCGCCCAACACCGCGAGCCGCTTGGCGTCCATCCCCCACCCCAGCGACCGAACGACCATCCCTGACCTCTCACCTTCACGGGTCCGCCCCGGCGCCCGGCTCCTCATCCCGACGACGTGATCGGACAACATGACCGTCGACGAGCGCGAGGCGAACGCAACATCGTGTCGCCGCACGCCGTTTCCTTCGGAGCTAGTGTAGCCCGGCTAGCTCAGGGGGTCGGACCAGATGTCCCCGTCGCCGCCAGCGGGCGATCGGGATGCGTCGCCAGCATCGCCCAGGTCGTCGCGGCCGCCTGTTGGAGGGCCAGCGGAAGGTCCAGCGACTCGATCGTGGCCGGGTCGAACCGGGGCGGGGCGCCGTCCGGCGACGGGCCGAAATCGGGCCGGTGGGCGATGACTTCCCACCCGAGATGACCCAGCAGGGCCTCCAACTCCCAGGGGGTCACGTAGTTGTTCGCCCGCCTGTCCGGTTCGAGGTGACGCTGCCAGACATTGGCCGAGATGGGGGACAAGGGGCCGGGCACGCTGGCGTAGAGCCGCCCGGCCGGACGCAGGACCCGGCCCAACTCCCGCACCGTCGCCGGCAGGTCGAAGGCGAAGTGGAGTGAGAGGCGAGCCTGGACCGCGTCGAAGGCGGCGTCCGGGAACGGCAGGTCTGCGAGTTCGGCGATGTGAAACGTGACCGGCCGGTCGTTTCCCGCCGTGTGGGACTGGGCGATGATGACCATCGCCGGGGAGAGGTCAACCGCGTCGACCCGGTATCCCTCCGCCGCGAAGGCCGAGGCGTACTGGCCCGTGCCGCAGCCGGCATCGAGGAGCCTGTCACCCGGCGCGAGGCCGAGGGCCCGCGCGGTGTCGCGGATACCGGCCGGGAAGTCTTTCCCCTGCCGCCTGGTCTCCGAGATCTCGTCCCACCAGGGCGCTCGCTCGTCCCAGGTCTCGCGGGACTTGCGTTGCCACCGATCTGCCCGGCCGTGATCGACATCTGCCACGGGTAGTCCTTTCACCGATCGGAACGGACGCTCGATACTGCGTGTCCAGCACATCCCTGGCACGCTCGACACGGTGCCGGCGAGAAACGGATCAGCCGGGACGGATCGCTGGCGATTGTCTCCCACCCTACCCATTCGACCCCGCCGGGGGCAATGTCGGGCGGGCGTGGCCCACGTCTTGCAAGGGACGTGATTGGGTCCATCCGGTAGCAAACAGCCGCGACCGGAACGCACACTTTTAGGAGGAGACACATGACTGGACGTCCGATGCATGAGCGCCTCGTGGCCACGATCAATGAGGAGCGTGAGCGCCTGGCCTCGCGACGGGGGTTCCTGACGGGAACCGCGAAGCTGGCCGGTGGCGGCGCCCTGGCGCTGTCGATGACCGGAATCCCGGGATTCGCTTCCCGGGCCGAAGCGCAGGCCGAACTTGAAGACGATGTCGACGTTTTGAACTACGCGCTGACTCTCGAGCATCTCGAGTTTGCCTTCTACCGTGATGGTCTCGAGGCCCTCGGCGAAGACAGCTTCGGCGTCGGTCCGTTCGATGACTCCATCTTCGAGCGCCTGACCGAGATCCGCGACCATGAGGAGACCCACGTCGAGACGCTGACCTCGGTCATCGAGGATCTTGATGGTGAGCCAGTCGAAGAGGCCGAGTACGTCTTCGACTTCACGGATGCTGCCGTCTTCCTGGCGACCGCGCAGGTCCTCGAGAACACTGGTGTGTCTGCCTACGACGGCGCGGCACAGTTTATCTCTGATCCGGCCCTGTTGACGGCGGCTGGCACGATCGTCGCGGTCGAGGCCCGGCACGCGGCTTACCTGAACCTGGTCAACGGCACCCTGCCGTTCCCGGACTCTTTCGAGAACCCGCTGACCCCGGAAGAGGTCTTGCTCGCCGCTGGCCCGTTCTTTGCCACCGATGGTGACGACGAGGGTACCCCGGACGCCTAATTGGCACCGTTGTCATGATGGCGCGAGCCACACTGACGACATCCGATCAGAGTCCCCGAGATGGGCCGTCCGCCAACTAGTGGCATGTCACGTCACGGCCCATTGCGTAACGAATTGAGGAGACCTACGATGCAGACCATTCGACGCACCGCCAGCGTTCCGGCGCTGGACCAGTACCGGGCTCTTGCCCAAGACGCGACCGGTGACGACATCATCAGCACGCTCAACTACGCGCTGACGTTGGAGCACCTCGAGAACACCTTCTACGCGACTGGTCTCTCGACCTTCGTGTCGGCCGACATCGAGGCCCTGGGCTTCCTGCCGGGCGTCTTCGACTTCATCGCCGAGATCGGGGCCCACGAGGCTGCCCACGTCGAGACCCTGACCTCGGTCATCTCCGACCTCGGTGGCGAGCCGGTCGAGCAGGGCGAGTACGACTTCGGTGATGCCCTCACCGACCCGTCGGTGTTCATCGCGACCGCCGCCGCGCTCGAGAACACCGGCGTGAGCGCCTACACCGGTGCTGCTCAGTACCTCATCGAGAACGATGACCTGCTGACAGCCGCCCTCACCATCCACGGTGTCGAGGCCCGCCACGCGGCGTACCTCAACATCCTGAATGGCGAGAACCCGTTCCCCGAGTCGTTCGAGCCCGTCTTGACCCCGGCCGAGGTCCTCGAGATCGCCGGCCCGTTCGTGGTCTCCGGTGAAGTCGTCGTCCCGTCCGCCAGCGAGGAAGACGCTGAGGATGAGTCTGAGGATGAGTCCGAGGACGACGAGGGCACCCCGGACG
>JACCVE010000215.1 GCA_013698285.1 Chloroflexia bacterium
GCGCCGTGGTCCACCTCGTCGCCATCATCGCCGAGGAAGGCGGGGCCACCTTCGACGGTGTGATCCACCGGGGTACCGCCAATGTGGTCGAGGAAGCGAAACGCGCCGGGGTCGGCCGCTTCATCCACATGAGTGCCATGGGCGCCCGGGACGATGACCGATTCGCCTACATGCAGGCCAAGTGGCGGGCCGAGCAGGCCGTCCAGGGATCGGGTCTCTCCTGGACCATCTTCCGGCCCTCGGTGATCTTCGGTCCCGGCGATGGCTTCATCAACCAACTCGCCAGCCTGATTCGGAAGGCCCCGGTGATCCCGGTCGTCGGTTCCGGCACATCGGAGTTCATGCCCGTTCGGGTCGAGGAAGTGGCGACGGCCTTCAAGCGCGCCTTGGATGATCCTGCCACCACCACCGGCCAGCTCTACGAACTGGGCGGTGCCAAGACCTACACCTATGAAGAGCTGCTCGACGTCATCGCCGCCAAGCTCGGCAAGAAGAAGCCCAAGGTCCACATCCCCGTCGGGCTGATGATGCCCGTGGTGAAGCTTTCCAAGCCTTTACCCGCCGCCATCCGCCCCCCGGTCACCGAGGAGCAGCTCAAGATGCTGGCCCTTGACAACAGCACCGACCACAGCGCCACCGCCGAGTTGATCGGCCGCCAGCCGACCGCGCTCGAGGACGGGATCGACTACATCCTGAAGGGGTAGCGGCTCACGCTCTGCAGAGAACGCGAATTCTTCGGGGCTTGCGTCCGATCCGGACGCGGGCTTCGTCCATGCGGCGTCCACTAGGACGAGATGCCTACCGCCCCCGGGAGGCCAGCCGGTCCGTATTGCGCCAGAAGCGGTCCATGATCGTCGCCTGCTCGCCGCCGGTCATCAGGCGGGGCCGGCAGAAATCCTCGATCTCGACGCCCCGGAACCGGATGCCGACCACGGTCGTGCCGTCCAGGGTGATCTCCAGGATCAAACCCTGGCGGGTTTCGACGCTGAACATCTGGTCGAAGATGAAGTTCCCCACCGAGTACACGATCGGCCGCCCGGCGTAGGTCTCCATGCACTGCGAGACGTGCGGGTGATTCGTTACCACCATCGTCGCCCCGGCGTCGACCGCCGCCCGCGCCGCCGCGACGACCCAATCCGGCGGCGTCCAGACGTATTGCACGCCCATGTGCAGGTACGGGATCACGATGTCGTACCGATCGGCCGCCGCCGCGATGTCCTCGACCATCTGGGCCGTGACGAACGGGTTCGTGCCGGGCGAGTCCGGGCCCGCGCCCACGCTGCCGAGGACGATCCCGAGATTGACGTCCTGGATCTCCTCGTTCGCCGTCACCCCATCGACGCCGAGGATCGCGACCGTCTTCCCACCGACCTCGGCGACGAGCGGCGCCCGCGCACCGGCCAGGTCTCGACCGGCACCGACATAGGGGATCCCGGCCGCGGCGAGCGCGTCCATCGTGTCGAGGAGGCCCCGCGTCCCCCACCCCTGCCCGTTGAACGCGGTGTGGTTGTTGGCCAGGCTGACCGCGTCGATGCCGGCCATCTGGAAGCCCTCCAGCATGGCCGATGGGCTGACGAAGTCGGCCGCGTTCGGGTTGTCCGGCTGGGCCAGGGTGTCCGAGATGTTACCTTCGAGGTTCGCGACCGTGAAGTCGTAGGAGGCCAACTCGGCGGCGACATCGCGGAAGGGGTAGAGGAAATCCCCGTACCGGGCCATCGTCAGGTACACGTTCCGGCCCGGCACGATGTCGCCGGCGATCCCGATCCGGACCGTCGGGCGAGCCGCGTCCGGACCTCGCAGGGGATCGACCCCGTCGATCGCCAGCACGTTGACCCGGTAATCGACCGTCTCCAGCGGGATGACGGACACCGCTCCCGGGTCCGCGTCGAACGCGGCCACCAGCTCTGCGTAGTCGTCCACCTCCGTCGTGGCGGTCAATCCTGGCTGCTCCACCCCGGCGAACCCGATCGGGGAGACCGGCAGCGAGACGCCGCTCCCGACCGCGGCCCAGTCCGCCACATCCCTCCCCAAGACCAGCGCCACCTGCGACGCGCCGATCCCGAATAGGGGCAAGCGGACCGATGTGACCAGAGCGTGCCCAGCGAGGATCGGTGAGTCCTCGATCACGAGGCCACCCGCCGCCACATCGACCGGCGGCGACGCCAGGCCCGCCTCGGTCGGGGCGACCGCCGTCGCGGCAAGTGGCATCTCCGGTGCCGGGGCGGTCGCGGGAGCTCCCGTCGCGGTCGCGGGGGAGGACGCGTCGTCCTCAGACCCTCCGCACGCGGCCAGGGAAGCCGCGGCCCCGGCCGCCCCGGCCAAGAACCGGCGGCGGCCCCACCGGGTTGGCCCGGGACGATCGGTCATCACTCGTCCTCCGGGGTAGCTCGCTCGCCCATCGGTACCACGGGACCGTGCCGTGTCGTCAACGGCGTCAGGGCGCCTCGGCGAAGAACGCGAGGATTGCATCTTCGTAGGCGTCAACGATGGATGTCGCCCCTTCGTCCGAGGCTAGAAACGCGGCATCCTCCGGGTTCGAGACGAACAAGCTCTCGACGATGACGCCGGGCATCTCGCTCGGCACTAACTGTCCCGGAAGTTCCGGGCCAGTCATCAACATGCTCTGCGCAAGCTGACCGTTACTCGCGTCGACGTCGACCTCACAATCGTTCTTGACGCCGCGGGCCTCGGTGACGAAACCCACGGTGTCGAACCGTTCGGCCAGGGCCCGGTACGCCAATCCCGCCAGGTGCTCGCTCTGGTCGCCGAACACGCGACACCCGGTGTACCACGTCTCGAACCCACGTGCCGTTTCCCGCTCGTAGAAGCCATTGATGTGCATCGAGACCAACATGTCGGCGGCGGCACGGTTGCAGACGTTGATCCTGGCCTGCAGATCGTCGTAGTCGGCGGTCCGCATCGCCTCGTAGACCGATTCTCCGGCCTCGATCGCGGTGTCATACGTCTCGCCATCGCCGTTGACATCGTCGTTGGCGTCGTTGGGGCCGCCCTCGTCCTGCCGGGTCAACGCCACGACGATGCCCCGCCCTTCCAGCCGGGTCGCCAACTCCCGGGCATGGGCCAGGTTCAACTCGGCCTCGACCAGGGTGTCCTGTCCCTGGTCCCCGGGTTGGACGAACCCGTCGTCGTCCCCGCCATGGCCAGGGTCGAGGCAGACCACCGCCACCCCGTCCGCTCGCGGATCGTTGGCCAGCGTGAATGGCCGTTCGGGAGACGTTTCGACCGATCGGGAACCCACCGCGGTCGGCACGGGAGGGGGAGTCCCGAGGCCCGACAGAGGCGCGTTCGTCCGCGTCAAGCCCCCGGCGCCCACCACTGTCCCGTCGGGCCGATCACCGCCTCGCCCGATCCCGAAGCCAATGATGGCGACCACGATCACGAGCCCCAGCGTGGCGAGCGCGACCCCGGTCACCGGTGAGGATCGACGGCCGGCGACGCCATCGGCCCATGCGGCACGAAAGTCGCCCGGACCGCGGCCCGGCGTGTGCCCCACGGCGGTCCGGACAGGCGATGGCGCGGGCGGCACCTCTCGGAAATCCCCACTGGCCGCCCGCTCACCACGCCGGGTGTCGAGGAGCGCACCATCGGGGGAGGGCTGGGTGGCCGGACGGGGCGGCCGCCCATTCGCCGGCGAGCGGTCCGCCGGGCCAAACACTCGATCGACGAGTGACCACTCGTCGGCGGGTCCGTCGCCCCCGGGTCCTGGCCGGAGCGTGCCGCCACGCCCACGCGGCAGGGCACGCCGGGACGATGACTCTCCGCGCGGCCCACTCATCCTACGATCCACGCGAACTCACCATCTGGCCAGACCCACGCGATCACCTCGACGATGGCTGACGGACGACCCGCATCATCCCGTCTCGGTGGACATCCCGTTATGAATTCGCCGGGGCCTGGCCAGCCACCGGGCCGGCGCCGAACCCTCGACCACCAGTGTACCAGGCACGTTCGGCCCCGATCACCCCGTCCGTACAGGTCCCCGACGTGGTCATGATACACAGACCGCACCAGGTCCAGTTGGTTTCCCGCGCCGGGTCGGTCACGTTGGTCGTCGTCGCGGAGGGATGCCCATTCGATCTGGAGGCGGCCTCGTGGACACCGGTATACTTGCCGGGCGGTCTCCGCCGGCATCATTCCCCGCCTCAGTCGCGAGTTGACGGAGCCGGGAGGAGTGCCGGGGCGGCTCATTCCGCCCTGGCGTCCTGAGCCATGCCACCGCATCGACCCTGGAGGAGAACGCGTGGATCAGCCGGAGAACGAACACCTGGCTTCGTCCGTCGTGCGGGGTGGCCCCGGCAAGCGGGAGGTCGATCTCTACGTCCGCACGTATACGACCTTGCTCCAGAGTTCTGGCGCGATCGGCATCAGCAGCTTGGAACCCGCCCATCTGACCGCGGCGTCGAGTCTCCACGCGGGCGCGACCGAGGTCGTCCCCGACATGAATGCCTTCATGTACTCGACCCTGCGGCTCCCCGACTGCATCAGTGACGTCGAACACATCATCCTGGCCCAATCGCGCCGCGCCTTCGCGCTGGCCGGGTACACCGACCTCTCGCGCTGGCGATCGGCGTCCGCCCCGGGCCGCCGTCGCCGCTGGTCCTACGACGGGCGGTCCACGCTGGCCGCCTACATCGCTTCCGCCTCCGACCTGGACGACCTGATCCCGACGATCGTCGCCTACCAGATCGAATGGAACAAGTTCCACCGCCGGATCATGGACCAGCCCGGCATCGCCGATGCCATCCGCGCCCATGCCGCCCTCGTCCAGGATGGTGATCCCGAACAGGCCGCCCGGTCAGCGGCTCCCCCTCCGTCCCCGGACGCGATCCGGGACGCCTTGCTGGTCAACGAGGGGGACTGGGCGCGGCTGCGCCGGACCTGGGGCGCCGCGTTCTGGCCCACCCTCGCCAAGATGGCGGCGGGTCGCAAGCGAACGACACTCCGGATGCTCGGTGGCAGCTACCTCGGGTACGCCCGCTCGACGCGCCAATGGTGGGCACCGGTCGTCGCGACGATCGACGAACTCGGTCTCCGCGACCGCCCCTACTACTTCGTCTCCTCCAACACTCACGGTCTCGTGAATGTCCTCTCCGGCACCGCCCGGCGACGACGCGACGCCTTGACCGCGTTCATCCGCGACAGCAACGATCCCGAACTCCTCCCTCACCTCACCCAAATCGAGACCGGTGAGAGCCGTGCCTCGCGCGACAACCTGCTCTACTTCGCCGCCCGCGGCTATTTCGCCCGGGACGGGATGGATCTCGAGCGGGAGCGGCGCAACGACGAGGAACGGGCGGTCGGCATCCATCACGTCGCGCCGACCGGGGCCATCGATGTCGGGGTCCAGATCATCGAGCTCGACAAACTCGATCCCGCCGTCTTCGACGGTCGCCTCTCGGGCGGCGCCGGCCGGAGAGACGAGACGATCGACCCGGACGACGGCCTCCGGGCCGACGGCTTCTATCCCGCCCAAGCGGGCTCCGACGCGATCATCATCAACATCAACTACCCGCTCGGCCTGGCCGCCTACCATATCCTGAGCCAGATCGGCATGTTCGCCGACCCCCCGCGCGGGGTATACATCCTCGGGAAGGCCGCCACCCTCAACGGGCGGATCGGTGACGTGATGATCGCCGACGTGGTCTATGACGAGCATTCCGGCAATACCTATTGGTTCGACAACTGCTTCTCCTATCAGAACCTCGCTCCTTATCTGGTCTTCGGGGCGGCCCTGGACCACCAGAAGGCGGTCACGGTGAAGGGGACCTATCTCCAGAACCAGGGCTACCTGGATTTCTATTACCGGGAAAACTTCACCGTGGTCGAGATGGAGGCGGGTCCGTTCCTCAATGCCGTCTACGAGGACATCAACCTGCGGCGCTACCCGACCGACGAGGCGATCAACCTCCGGACTGGTTCACCCGGCCAGATGGACCTGGGTATCCTCCACTATGCCTCTGACACGCCGTATACCCGGGCGCAGACGCTTGGCGCGAGGGGGCTCTCCTTCTTCGGTCTCGACTCGACCTACGCCTCCACGATCGCCATCCTCCGCCGCGTCTTCGATCGGGAACGCACCAGGTTGGATTCTGACGCGGAGACCGCTTGGGCCCGAACGGCCAGCCACGTGGGGACGAGACCAGGATGACGCACGCCACGACGGGGCGGGGCGATCGACCGGGTCCGGCGGGATCGTGGGTTCCTCGGCGTGTCGGTATCTCGCTCGACGCCTTCCGCCGCGTCGTGGCGCCCGCCGGCGACTCGTGACCCGGTCCCCGGCGCCTGTGCGGCTCGCGGAGCGTCCCCCGTTCTCGATCTCATCCCCTCACCTTCCCACCCGGGGAGCGATCGGTGCTCCGCGACCGGGTAACGCCGTACACGTCCATCCGGCACCGTCTCGTGCCGCCCGGACCGATTCCCCTGGACATCGTCCCCGGACGACTGCCCGGTCCAGTGCCGGCCTGACCCCTGTCCTATCCCGACGACGATCGTCCCGCGCCGACCCCGACCGGCCCACTCTCGACCACGACGCTCCGGTCAATCCATCGGGCCTTCCGTACGCACGGTGACCAGACCACGGGGCGATAGCGACCGGTCGTGCCACCGGCTACGGTAGGAACGTCCCAGCGAACCGGCGCCCGCCCGTCCA
>JACCVE010000216.1 GCA_013698285.1 Chloroflexia bacterium
GCCCCATCTTATCCGCAAACCGCTCTAATCCCCAACCGTGGCCACCGGTGCCGCCGAATCCGGCGGCTCCAACTCCCGTTCGCTGGCGGGCCGGACGCTGACGGTGTACTCGTTCCGGTACGTCACCATGCCCGGTCCGGCGCCCTTAATCCTGCGGACGTGGCGCCGCCGGGTCGCATCGACCTCAACGGTGGCGCTGGTGCGTGCCGAGCTGTAGTAGGCCGCCAGGGAAGCCGCCGCCCCGATCGTCCTCTCGTCTTCCGCCTGACCCTGCTGCCGCCAGCGAACGATGACGTGGGAGCCAGGCACGCCCCGGGCATGGAGCCAGGTATCGTCCGGCCCGGCCAGGTCGAAGGTCACCGCGTCGTTGTCGCGGCCGCTGCGGCCGACGAAGATGGCGTGGCCGTCGATCGTCAGCACCGCCTTGGGCCGTTTGGTCGCCCGGCTCGACTTGCCGGGTTTGCGGCCAGGTTCGGCGACGGGGGTGCCGCCGTGGGCCTCCCACTCGGCCGCCAGGGCCTCCAAGTCGGCGAACGATGATGCTTGTGCGACCTGCGTCCGCGCCTGGTCGAGGTAGGCCGCCTCGGTCTGTGCCTTCTCCATCAGTTCCGGGATGGCCCGCGACGCTCCCCGCGCCTTCTGGTACCGCTGGAAGTACGCCTGGGCGTTCTCCTTGCCACTCAGCCCAGGATCCAGCGCAATGGTCGTCCCATCGACCTCCAACGTCGTGTCGCCCGGCTTGAGCTGCCACAGGTAGGCATAGATGGTCTCCCCGGCGATGCGGTGATGCTCGGCCTCGACCGACTTGGCCTCCTGCGCTTCGAGCGAGGCGATGCGCTGGTCGATCCGCTTGGCCGCCGCGTCGATGGCGGCGGTGAGCCGCGCTCGCCGCTGGGCATGGGTCATGGTCGCGGCGTCGTCACCGCCGGGATCGACCTCGACCAGTTCTGCCGCCCGGGAGATGGAGGGGGTCGGCACCGGGTCCGCGCTCGCGGCCAGGTGGGCCATGGGGACCGGGGCATATTCGACCGGGAGGTCGTCCCGCCGGTACACGACCGGCGCCCAGGCGTCGGTCAGCATCGGCTCCAGCAAGGCCCGGGTCTCCCGGGCCAGGGTGGCCGCATCGTCCGCTCCCAGGTCGGCGACGGTGGCGGTGATCGCGCCGGTGGTCCGGAAGACGATCTCCCGGGCCATCGCCGGGCTGATCGCCCGCAGTTGGCGGACCAGGACATTGACGACCGTGGCCGAGGGGGCTTGGGTCTCCAGCAAGGCGGCCGCGATCGGCCCAGTCAGGCGGCGGGGGTCGGGCCGTTCCTGGGGCGGCGGCGGGGTGTAGGGCGTCTTCGGACGGATCGGGCGGACCCGGCTCATCCGGGGTGAGACGTGCTTGGCGCTCTCCTTGACCAGTCCCTCGTCGTCGAGCAGGATCAGGTTGCTGTGTCGACCCATCACCTCGACGACCAGGTGGACGAACGTGGCGTCGGATTCCCCCTCGGAATCGTCGTCTTGGCCCTCGTCCTCCCACCCCGAGCGGTCGGACCCGTCACTGTCATGGCCGGGTACGGCGTTCTCGATCTCGTTCGCGGTCTGGGAACCCGCGACGCCGGTGCGTTCGTTCCCGCCTGCCCGGGGTCGGGGCTCGTCATTGTGGGGAGTTAATCGCTTGGCTATACTGAGCCGCACCACCCGCTCCAGGGGTTGTTGCTCGATGCCGACGATGACCCCGCCCCGGACGAACTTGCGAAGTTGCAAGCCCAACGGGGTGATCAGCGCGGGATCGAGCGACGGCAGGCGTTCCACGAGGTGGATGCGCGGCCGGTCCGCGCCGGCACTGGCGACCAGCGCGTGGCGTCGCCCCCGGGCGTAGATCTCCATCGCCACGGTCAACGGGTCGACGAGGCCGATCCGTTGGACCCGGCCGTCGAGCACCGTCCGCGACAACTCGTCGGCGATGGCCGCCATCGTCAGCACGTCGAACATCGTCCCGGTCCTCCCCTCGCGCGGTCTGGTCGTCGTCGTGGTGGTGATCGGTCCGGACCCGCACCCCGAATCCCCGAAAGGAACCGCGTGCCAGACGTCACTCTCTCACCGTTCACCGCGTCACCGGTCGCCGCCCCGGTCCGGCACACGGGGGGCGTTCCCCTCGGCACCCCGGCCGACGAGCGGATCGGGGTCCTCCGGGCGATGGCCCGGCCCCGCTTGTTCGTGATCTCCGGCCCGTCCGGGGTCGGGAAGGACGCGGTGATCGACGAGCTCCGTCACCGGGTACCGGAAGCGTACTTCGCCGTCACCGCGACCACGCGCGCGATCCGGGATGGGGAAGTGGACGGGACCCACTACTTCTTCCTGACCGAGGACGAGTTCGAGACGCGCCGGGACGACCATGAGTTCCTCGAATGGGCGACGGTCTATGCCCATCACTATGGCACCCCCCGGGGCCCGATCCGCGACGCGATCCACCGGCACCAGGACGTCATCGTCAAGGTGGATGTCCAAGGGGCGGCATCCATCCGGGCCCTCGTGCCGGAGGCGATCACCGTCTTCCTGGCGCCGGAGTCGATGGCCGAGCTGCACCACCGCCTGAAGTCGCGCAAGACCGAGGTCGGCGATGCGCTGGCCCGGCGGTTCGCGACGGCGTCGGCCGAACTCCAGATGGCTCTTGATTTCGATTATGTCATCTTCAACGAGGCCGGACGCCTCGACCAGACGGTTGACCAGATCGTGGCGGTGATCCTGGCCGAACGGTGCCGCGTCGCCCAGCGACCGGTCGCCGTCTGACGACCGACCCGCTGGCCCATCAGGCCGCCGACGGCCCGAGCGCCGCGGTCGGGTCCGGTCCGGCCTCCCCCACGCCCGCGTCCACGGCGTCGTCCGAATCGTCACCGGCCGACCGCATCGTCTCCTTGTCTTCGACCCGGTCGGTGTAGAGGATGCCGTCCAGATGGTCGATCTCGTGCTGCAGGACGCGGGCGAAGAATCCCCGCGCCTTGAGCCTGACCGCCTTGTTGTCCATGTCGAGGGCCTTCACGGTGATGACATCGGCCCGCGGCACGTCCCCGACCCAGCCGGGGATGCTCAGGCACCCCTCCGTATCGACCTCCCGGCCCTGCGCGCGGATGATCTCCGGGTTCGCCAGGCGGACCGTGAACTCGGCGTCGTCCTCGTCGATGTAGCCCGCCGGGACGAGGGCCACGATCAGGCGGCGGGTGATGCCGATCTGGGGGGCCGCCAGGCCGACGCCGGGGGCGGCGACCATCGTCTCGAACATGTCCTGGGCCAGTCGCCGCACCTCATCATCGACGGCCCGGATCTTGGTCGCCCGCCGCCGGAGGCGGGGGTCCCCTTCCAAGATGATCTCGCGCGTTGCCATGCGTCTTTCGTCCCCATCGTCCCCGGCGACACTCTCCCGTCCACGACGGAACGTCCCGGGATTGCCTGCCGGGGAAGCCTATCGCCCCGCCGGTCGCCGGGTCAACGTCGTGGGCCCCATCAGGTCCCGTTCCCTGCCGGCCACGCTCAGAGCAGATTCTGCGGGTCGATGTCCACGGTCCAACCGGGACCGGCCGGGAGGTCGTCGAGCAGCGGGTCGATGTCGGTCGCCCGCAGGACGATCTGCCATTGGTACCGGCCCCGGACGCGGCTGGCGAAGGCCGGCGTCGGGCCGAGCAGGTCGACCTGCCCCTCCAAGCCCCGGGACCGGGCGTGGCGGGCCAACCTCCTGGCCATCTCCTCGGCCCGGGTTGCGCAGGTCGCCTCGTCGGCGTCCCGGAACAGGTAGCGGATCAGCCGGGTGAAGGGCGGGAACCGGTGGACTTGTCGGAAGTCGATCTCCTCGGCGTAGAACCGGTCGTAGTCGTGCCTGGCCGCGGCCTGGATCGCGTAGTGGTCGGGCGTGAAGCTCTGGACGATCACGGTGCTGCCGGCGGCCCGCCGCCCGGCCCGGCCCGCGACCTGGGTCAGCATCTGGAAGGTGCGTTCCCCGGAGCGGAAGTCCGGCAGGTGCAGCATCGTGTCGGCGTGGATCACCCCGACGGCGGTCACGCGGGGCAGGTCCAGTCCCTTGGCGATCATCTGGGGGCCGACGACGATATCGACCTCGCGCCGCTCGACCAGCTTCAAGAGACGTTCATGGCCGCCCCCCCGCCGGACGGCATCCTGGTCCCAGCGCAGGACGCGGGAGCCCGGGAACCGGTGCCGGACCTCCTCCTCGATCCGCTGCGTTCCCGCCCCGAAGTAGTTCAGCCCGCCCCCGCACGACCGGCACCGGTCCGGCGGCGGCTCCTGCCAGCCACACCGGTGACAAAGCAGCCGCTGGCGATCCTGGTGGTAGACCAGGGCCACGTCGCAATGCGGGCAAATGACGCGGTCGCCACAGGCGCGGCAGAGGACCACGGTCGCCAGGCCGCGCCGGTTCAGGAACAGGATCGTCTGGTCCTCGCGAGCCAGGGTGGCCTCGATGGTCTCCGCCAGCCGGCCGCTGATCTGGGAGGTCTGGCCCCGGTGCAGTTCCAGTCGCATGTCAACGATCTCGACCGGGGGGAGTTCCAGCGCCACGGGAGAGCGGTCACCGCCCGCCGACCGCAGGCTTGATCCGACCCGCTCTGAGAGGACGAGCCGCGTCGCCGTTCCCGCCGCGGTCGTATGGAACGTCTCGACCGCGGGCGTGGCACTGCCGAGGACCAGGACGGCGCCGCGCCGGGCCGCGATCTCCTCCGCGACCCGCCGGGCGTGGTAGCGCGGCTCGCTCTCCTGCTTGTAGGCGCCATCGTGTTCCTCGTCTAGCACGATCAGCCCGAGACCGGCGACGGGGGCGAACAGGGCGGAACGCGGCCCGACCACGACCCGGATCTCGCCGTCCCGGATACGGCCCCAGGTCGCGTACCGCTCGGCGTCCGGCAGGGCCGAGTGGAGGACGGCCACCTCGCCCGGGAACCGGTCCTGGAACCGGCGGACGACCTGCGACGCGAGACCGATCTCCGGCACCAGGACGATCGCGCCCCGGTCATGACGAAGGCACCAGGCGACGGCCCGCAGGTAGACCTCGGTCTTGCCGCTGCCGGTGACGCCGTGGAGCAGGAAGGGAGTCGAGTTCGATTCGCGCAGGGCGACCTCGACCGCGCCCCAGGCGGCGGCCTGCTCGGCCGTCAGCTCCGGGGCACCGGCCGTGCCGGCGGTGGGCACGACCCGTCGCGGCTGGCGGACCTCTTCGAGCAAACCCCGGTCGATCAGGGCCCGGACGATCCCGGCGTCGGTCCCCGTCTGGCGCAGCAGGTCGCGGACCGGGACCAGGGTCGCCCGCCCCTCCGGCCGGAGTCGGGCCCGCTGTTCGAGGAACGCCACGACGCGATGCTGGCTGGGGGCCCGATCGAGTGTCGCCCCGGCCGCCTCCGCCCCGGCCGCCAGGCGGACCAGGCGGTCCCGGGCCTCGACCGGCGCCCGGTGCGTGACGCGGACGACGCGCTCGATGACGCCCGCCACCTCCAGCTTGTCGATGACGGTGACCAGCGAGCGGTCGAGGTCCTTGCGGGCATCCTCGACGCTCCGCTCACCCCGCTCGGTCAACAGGCGCACCAGCGCACGCTGGGTGGGTGTCAGGGCCGCCATGCCTTCCGCATCGACCGGTGCGACCAGGCGAAGGTACTCGACGGCCCTGGTGGTCACTCCCGGCGGCAGGAAGGGCGCCAGGGCGGCATAGAGCGTCGAGGCCGATTCCCGGGCCAACCATGCTCCCAGCCGCAGGTCGAGCGGGGCGACCTGGAACGAAGGCTCGACCGGGGCGTGCAGCGGCCGGACCTGACCGACCGCACCCGGTGGCACCGTCCCGGCCTCGCCCACCACGACGCCGAGGACCAGCTTCTTCCGCAACGGCACCCAGACGAGCTGTCCGAGCCCGATCCGCCCGGCCCATCGTTCCGGTACCGCGTAGGTCAGCGACGGGGTGTCGGTCAGGCGCGCCCCATCGACGGCGACATCGACGAGCCACGCCGCGGCACGCCCGTCTCGGCCGCCCGGCGACCCTCCAGCCACGCCGCTGTGTTCGAAGGCGCGATCATCACCCATGGCGATAGGGTACATCGCTCCGAACGTATAGAACAGATGTGCCGGGATGTCAGGGAATGGCCGACCAGCCAGGCGTGGGCGTCTCCCCGCGCCCCGGGTCCGGCTTTACACCGTCCCGGGCTCCCCCGTATAGTGCGGATCGAGCGGTGGCCCCGCTCGACCGTCGTCGTTCACCCCGGAGTGCCCGCCCCATGGCTCAGCTCAGCGTGACACAACCCATCCAGGAGCAGTTCGAGCGATCCTTCGCCGGATCCCGGGCCCAGCACGACCGGGCCCGGCAGGTGATCCCGGGCGGGATCACCCACGACGGCCGTCGGCTGAACCCCTTCCCGCTCTACGTGACCCGGGCCGATGGTGCCCACAAGTGGGATGTCGACGGGCACGAGCTGGTCGACTTCGCGATGGGTCACGGCTCCCTGATCCTCGGCCACAACCGGCCCGAGATCGTCGAGGCGATCCAGCGCCAGGTGACCATGGGGACACACTACGGCGCTAGCCACGAGGGCGAGATCGCCTGGGCCGAGCGGATCGTGGCGATGGTCCCCTCCGCGGAGCAGGTCAAGTTCACCGGCTCCGGCACCGAATCGACGATGCTGGCGGTCCGCGTCGCCCGGGCGGCGACGGGCAGGGACACGGTGATCAAGTTCGAGGGCCACTTCCACGGCTGGAACGAGTACTTGCTCAAGGGCGAGAAGTCGCCCTTCGCCGACCACCGGGTGGTGGGGATCCCCGACGCGGTCCTCGACACCGTCGCGGTGCTGCCCGCGAACGACGCCGATGTCCTGGAAGAACGCCTCGCCCGTGGCGACGTGGCGGCGGTGTTCATCGAGCCGAGCGGCGGGTCATGGAGCAAGGTGCCGATCGCGGACGGCTTCCTGCGGCGAGTCCGTGAGCTGGCGACGGAGCACGGGGCGATCCTGGTCTTCGACGAGGTGATCACCGGGTTCCGCTGGGCCCCGGGCGGGGCCCAGGAGCGGTACGGCATCCTGCCCGACCTGACCACCTTCGCCAAGATCATCGCCGGTGGACTGCCGGGCGGGGCCATCACCGGACCCCACGCGATCATGGACGTGCTGGCCTACCGTGACGACCCGACCTGGAACATGACTAAGAAGGTGCGCCACCCCGGGACCTACAACGCCAACCCGTTGACCGCGGCGGCCGGCCTGGCCTGCCTGACCCTCTGCTCCGACCCCGCCGTCCAGGCTCACTGCGACGACCTGGCCCGCCGGGCCCGGATGGGCTTGAACGAGGTCCTGGAGCGGCGCGACGCCCGCGGCTTCGCCTGGGGCGAGAGCTCAGCCTTCCACCTCGCCCTCGGCGAAACCTGCACTAACCGGGCCGAGGGTGACATCCGCGTCCCGCTGGGCGTCGCCTCGGAGGCCCTCAAGATGAGCGGGTCCAGTTCCCTCTCCACCTCCCTCAACCAGGGGATGCTGCTGGAGGGCATCGACCTCTTCAACTCCGGCGGCATGCTCAGCGTCGCCCACACCGACGCCGACATCGACCGCCTCGTCGAGGCGTTCGACAGCGTGATCGAGCGGATGGCGGCCGAGGGGATATCGATCTGACCGGACCGTCGCGACAGGCAAGATGTCAGGACGATGGTTGAAGCGGCCGGTGGGGAATCTCACCGGCCGCTCAGTCATGTCGCCGAAATAAAAGGGTACAAGTCGCCCTATTGGTCTCCCCGGGGTGCCTCGACGTAGAGGACTTCTTCGTCCTCCTCCTCGGCGGACGGGTCGAAGCGGCGGCTCCAGGCCGGGTCGCGCTGCCGCGCGATACCGTAGGTCGCCGCCATCACCACGGCGGGGACGATGAGGCTCAGGTACCACGTCTGGGCGATCGAGAGGCCCAGCTCGACGTGGTAGCCGGCGACGAAGAGCATGCCGATGTAGGTCAGGAAGCCGACCCCGATCGTCAGCCGCACCGGCGCCTGGGCGGGAGGCTGGAGGTACTCGAACCGGGGCACGTCGCGGCCCCGGTTCGTGCGGTCCAGCCAGGGGGCCAGGAAGATCAGGGTGAAGATGATGCCCGGGAAAACGATGCCGCCGATGAACTGCGGTCCGATGGTGCCGATCGGGGTGGTCAGGGTCAGGCTGGCCGGGACGATGTCCAGGAAGCCATAGACCCAGAGCAGGTACCAGTCGGGCTTGACGGCCGGGGTGCCGGGACCGGGAGGTCCGTAGGCGGCCAGGGGATGGATCTCGAACAGGGCCGAGAGGATGAACAGGGCCCCGAACATCAGTAGGAACAACTGACCAGCCAGCAGGGCCTGGTAGGGCCAGGCAGGGACGCCGAGGACCCGGCCGGGCTCGGCCAGCTTGCGGGCGTACCCCGGCTGACTGTGCTTGTTCTTGACGATCAGCAGGATGTGGGCGGCCGTCGTCAGGGCGATCAGGGCCGGGACGACGAAGATGTGCAGGGTATAGAGGCGGGGCAGGCTGCCCAGGGTCGGGAAGGCACCGCCGAAGAACAGCTCGGCCGCGACGTTGCCCACCCAGGGGATCGAGCGGGCGATGGAGTAGCCGATGCCGGTGGCCGTTACCGCGTAGGAGTCGAATGGCAGGGCGTACCCGAGGAAGCCCGCCACCAGGGTCAGGATCAGCATCACCACGCCGATGATCCAGTTCAGTTCCCGCGGCCGCCGGTAGGTGCCGAAGAAGAAGATCCGGATCAGGTGGAGCAGCGTCGCGAGGACCATCACGTGGGCGGCCCAGTGATGGACGTTACGGAACAGGTTGGCGACCGGGATCGACTCGATCAGGCGGACGCTGGCGTAGGCCTCGGGCAACTCCTGACCATCGACCTCGACCGGGGCGCTGGACGGGATGTAGATCAAGCCGAGATAGATGCCGGTGACGATGAGGATGATGAAGGCAAAGGCCGCCATCTCGCCCAGGAAGAACGTCGTGTGGACCGGGAAGGCCTTCCGCCCGTACTTCGCATTGAGCCCCGTGACGTCGAGCCGCTCCTCGACCCAACCGGCCCGCGAGGCGTCACGCTTGGCCGCCCGGGGAGCCGCCACCCGGCGACCCTCGCCGGTGCGAGGGACCTGGCGTGGGGCCGTGCGGGGCGCGGCTCTCCCGCCCGGGCGAACTTCGCTCGCCGGCATGATGGTGACCGGGGGTACCGCCGGACCGCGTTGGTCTGTCATGGGCTGATGTCCTCACCGGCCGGGATCACCGGGTAGATGGAGAATCGAGCGATCGTCAGGAGGGGCCGATCGGGCCCGAGAACCGGCCGGCCACCGAGATGATCCCCTCGGGCGTCACGGACAGCTCGATCGATGGGAGGGCGCGGTCAGCGGGTCCGCCGGTCACCTCGGCCTCGGCTGTCGGGTCGAACTGGCTGTTGTGGCACGGGCAAGCGATGTTTCCGTCCTGGTTCAAGTCGGCGTAGACCACGCAGCCGAGATGCGTGCAGATCGCGCTGTAGGCGACCAATCCCTCGGCGCCCTCGCCGTCGCCCAGGCGGACGATCTGGATCAGGTTGGTCTGGTTGTCGTCCTTGCCCTGAGGGAACGCCTGGATACCGTCCCCGACCGCGAGGTCGGACGCCATCACCGGCTGTCCCGCCGTGCCACCGCCGGCGTTGGAGGCATAGACCAGCGGATCGCCCGATGCCACCTCCGATTGCTGCTGGCTCAGGGCCCGCAGGGCCAGGGCCGGCAGGGCAAAGGCCAGGGCGAAGGCGCCGTACCCCGCCCGGATCAGCCACTTCAGCGCCCGGCGGCGGTTGACCATCCAGTGCTCGTCCACCTCGGGGGCCGGGGACCGCGTCCCGGTCACGTTGTCCATTCGATTCGTCTCCTCACGTGTCGCGTCCTATGGGGTCACGTCATCGGCGGCTAGGCCCCGGCTCACCAGGGCACGCCGTCGTTGCGGTCATCGAAGTGGGCCTCGTCGCCGACGAAGGCCTCCTTGTAGAAGACCAGGATCACCGCCAGCAGGATGGAACCGACCCCGGCCAGCCAGCCGATCGCCCAGACGTCCCAATCCGAGACCAGACCGATCCCCAGCGCGACGGAGACGGCAAACAGCACCAGGGAGGCGACGATGATCGCCACCGTCAGCGGATTCGTGAGACGGGGGGGAACCAGGCCCGGCTCCAACTGGCGCCCCTCGGAGACCACCGAGATGAGTCCCTCGACCGCGAAGATGACGAGGGTCACGGCCAGGGCGACGAGCCCGATCTCCAACTCATTGAAGGAGAAGACCGGTTCGTCATTCCCACCCCGGCCGAAATAGGACAGGGCGGTCAGGAGCGCCGCGACGGCCGCGATCCCGAGCGTCACGAACGGTAGCCTGGGGGAATTGTCCATGGGTGACTCCGTGCGGATGTCGTGCGTCCCGGCAAAGCCATGCGAAGCCCTTGCCAACGGGTGTGACGGCGATGTCGTTGCAACCCCGGTGCCAGTGATGGCCAGCGTATCTGGCCCGGCTCCTCCGGGTCCCGCCCTCTGCCGCTGTGGTCAATGATGCTCTACCGAATCAATCTTCTCTCGTCCCCCCCGGCGGGCACGCCCGACATCTCCGGGGGCATGCTACAGAGACCCTCCACGGCCACGCGGACGCGCCCGCGCGAGCCAGGACACCTGAAACGATCGTGATCCGTCGGGGGTGGCGAGGAGGCCGACGCGGTCGATCCCGGCGTCGCGTGGCACTAGCCCGAGGACCAGCGAGCGACCAGGGCGGCGAACGCCTCGGGAGTATCGACGTCGGGTGGAAGATCGGTGTCGACCTCGACGTGTCGGACTTCCCCGGCACGGCGACGCAGCACGTCCCGCGCTCCGGTGTCGCCGGACAGCGTTAGGAGCTCGGGGACGAGGCACCGTTCAAAGAGGACGGGGTGCCCCGGCACTCCCCGGTAGGATGGCCGGACGATGGCGGCCCCGGCCCCCACATGGACGGCGATGACCGCGTCGATCACGGCGGTGGAGACCTCCGGCTGGTCGCCCAGCAGGACCAGGACGGCCCCGGAGCGAGGGGAGATCGCCGCCACCCCGGCACGGAGGGAACTCGCCTGACCATCGAGGTAGTCGGGATTGACGATGACCTGGTGTCCGGTGTCTCCCACGGCGGCCACGACCCGGTCCGCCTCAAACCCGACCACGACCAGCACCTCGTCCAACCGAGAGGCGATCGCCGCCCGGAGGACGTGCCGGAGAAGCGGCTCGCCACGGAGCGGCAGGAGCGGCTTCGGCGCACCCATCCGCGTCGAACGCCCGGCGGCGAGCACGATGCCCGACACGCCCGACGAGCCTCGTTGACTCGACGGTCGGACCGGGTCGGTCTGGCCTCGTGTGCGTGGGGATATGTCGCGTTGGGGGACGACGAATCCGGCTCTCACGCCGCCTGCTACCCCGCCGCCTGCTGCCTTGCCGCCTGCTGCCCCGCCATGGTCCGGGGCCGGATTCGTCACCCCGGCTCCGGCCGGGCGACGGCACCGCGGATGCTGCCGGTGGCTCCGGTGAGCATCCCGCCCGGACGGCCGTGCCGCACCGCGATGATCTCGGCCAGGATCGCGACGGCCATCTCCTCCGGGCTCTGAGCCCCGATATTCAACCCGATCGGGCCCCGGATGCGGGCGATCTGGTCCCCGGCGATGCCCGCCTCGCGGAGCCGCTGACGCCGGTCCTCGTGGGTTCGGCGGCTGCCGATCGCGCCGATGTAGGCGGCGTCCGTCGCCAGAGCGGCGGAGAGGGCCGGTTCGTCGAACTTGGGATCGTGCGTCAAGACGGCGATCGCGGCCCGGCTGGTCAGTCCGAGCGCGGGCAGGGCCTCGTCGGGCCAGGCCACCACTAGGTCCTGGACGACCGGGAACCGCTCTCGCGTCGCCAGGGTCGCCCTCGCGTCCGTGACCACCACCCGGTATCCCAAGGGAACAGCCAGGTTGGCCAGTGCCTGGGCGGCGTGGACCGCGCCGCAGATAACGAGCGTGAACGGGGCGGGATAGGTCTGGATGAAGACCGTCGCCCCTCCGGCGCCGTCGGTCTCGTACTCCCGCGTCTCCGACCGGTCCTCGTCGAGCAGCGCCCGGGCATTGGCGAGGACCCGCCGGTCCAGGCCGGCCCCCAGGGTGCCGACTGTCTCCTCCCCCGAGACGAACAGCTTGGTGCCGAGCGGCTCGCCGGCGATCACGGTCGCCACGGCGGCTGGCCGTCCCCGCGAGATGGCGTCTCGCAGGGCGACGTGGACCGTCGTCAGGGTGCGTTCGACCGAGGTCGCCTCGTCGCTCATCGTCACCTGATCCTCTCCTTACCCCCGGCCAGAGGCGACCCGGCCCGGCTCGCCGCCGGGACGGGGACGTGGCGGCGGAGGGGCGGCGTGTCCCGGACCGAGCTCAGCAGTTCCGCCAGGGCCGCCAGGCTGGCCAGGTTGTGGACGGGGAGGAAATGGTCCGTGAACGGCAGGGCGGCCCGCATGCCCTGGGTCAACGGTTGGTACCCCGGCGCCCCGAGGAGGGGGTTGAGCCAGACCAGGCGTCGACACGAGCGCTGCAACCGGGCCATCTCCCGGCCGAGCAGGTCCGGTTCGCCCCGATCCCAGCCGTCGCTGATCAGGACTACGGTGGCGCCCGACCGCAGGACCCGGCGACTCCAGCGATAGTTGAACGTCTTGACTGCCTCGCCGATCCGGGTCCCGCCCGACCAGTCCTCGACCGACCCGGCGACGTCCTGGATCGCCCGGTCGACGTCACGCCGCCGCAATTCGCGGGTGATCCGGGTTAGACGGGTGCCGAAGACGAAGACCTCGACCTCGTCGAGGCCGTGTTCGAGGGCGTGGACGAAGCGCAGGAGGAGGCGCGAGTAGCGATCCATCGAGCCAGAGATGTCGCAGATCAGGACCAGGGGTCGCATCCGCTCTCGCCGCCTCCGGCGTCGCAGGTCGATCGGGACGCCGCCGTGGGCCATGCTGGCGCGCAGGGTGCGCCGGTAGTCGATGAACCGGCCAGAGACGGCCGCCTCCCGCCGCCGGGTCTCGCGAGAGCCCAGCTTCCACGTCATCCCCTCGATGATGCGGCGGGCCTCGGCCGCCTCGGCCGGGGTGAATTGGGCGAAGTCCTTCTCCCGCAGCGCTTCCCGGGCACTGAAGATCACCACGTCCTCGGGCGGGGCCTCGATGTCCTCGGCGTCGCCGTCGAGCGGCTCGTCCTCGGTCCCCTCGACGGCGAGCAGGGTCCGGATTTCCTCCGGGCCATCGTCACCCTCAGCCCCGTCTCGCTGGCCGCCCGGGTCGGGCTCGGCGGGCTCGCCCCCCGCGAACGGCGGCGCCATCATCTCCGGCAGGAACGCCTCGACCGGCAACGGCTGGGAACCGGCCAGCTCGCGCCAGAACCGGGCGAAGGCGGCATCGAAGGCGGGACCCTGTTCGGGCCGGGTGACCGTCGTGGCCCGGCAGGCAACATAGACCTCCCGGTGGCGGCGGAGGTCGACCACCGCCAGCGCCTCGACCAGGCTGATGAGCTGGCCCGACCCCAACGGCAAGCCAGCCTGCCGCAGGTCATGGCCGAACCGGGCCAGATTGGCGCGGACCCGGTCCTCGGAGACGCCGGCGACGACCCGATCGAGGGTCTCCCGCGCCGTCTCGACCATGTGTGGGCCACCCCCCATCAGGAGGCAGCCGCCCGGACGGCCCGGCTGACGAGGCCGTTGGCCCGCTCGCCCCGGACCGCCTCGACGTCCTCTTGATACTTCAGGATCACGCCCAGGGTCTGCTCGACCGTATCCGGCGACAACTCGGCGCTACCGAGGGCCAGCAGGGCCCGGGTCCAGTCCATCGTCTCGGCCATGCCCGGCGGTTTGAAGAGGTCGACCTCGCGCAGGCCCTGGGTGAAGGCGCAGATCTGGCGGGCCAGGTCCTTCGGCGCCTCCGGCACCCGGGCTTGGAGGATGCGGAACTCCTTCTCGATGGTCGGGAAGTCAATCCAGTAGTAGAGGCAGCGACGCTTCAGGGCGTCGTGGATCTCGCGGGTCCGGTTCGAGGTCAGAATCACGATCGGCAAGTGCTCGGCTCGCATCGTGCCGAGCTCGGGCACCGTCACCTGGAAATCAGACAGCAGTTCGAGCAGGAAGGCTTCCAATTCCTGGTCGGCCCGGTCCACCTCGTCGATCAGGAGGACCGGCGCCCGGTCGTGGGCCGCGTCGATGGCCTGGAGGAGGGGCCGCTTGAGGAGGAAATCCTCCCCGAAGAGGTCGCGCCGGGCGGCTTCGGTCGAGGTCCCCCCAGCGGTCGCCTCCAGGGTCCGCAGGTAGAGCATCTGGCGGGGGTAGTCCCACTCGTAGATGGCCGAGCTGGCGTCGAGGCCCTCATAGCATTGGAGGCGGATGAGAGGGGCATCGAGGATGGTGGCCAGGGTCTTAGCGATCTCGGTCTTGCCGACCCCCGCTTCTCCCTCCAGGAGGAGCGGCTTCTGGAGCCGGAGGGTCAGGAACAGTGTGGTGGCCAGGCTCCGGTCGGTGATGTAGCGCTCCCCTCGCAGGGCACGCTCGAGGTCCTCCACCCGCTCGAACCGGGTATGGGCGTCGCCCATCCCAAGGGTCCGCGGCGGACCGTCTGGTGCGGTCGCTACCGCGTGTGCCTCCGAATCGGAGCGAATCCCCATCACGTCCACCCGACCTCCCGTCTCATCACCCCAGCCAGCGGCGCCCGGTCGTCGCTGCCACAACGGTCCTGACTGTCACCAAAGCATAGCGCGGACCACGCCCCCGGAACGTCGCGCCCCGTCACCATCGCCCCTCCTGCCCCGTTCACCCGACATTCACCGCCCGACGACTGCCGACCCCCACTGCCGACTGCCCCCCGTCCCCTGTATACTCCGTCACGGCGTCCGCCGACCCACCCGGCCGGAGTGGCGAAATGGCATACGCAGCGCACTCAAAATGCGCCGGGGCAACCCATGGGGGTTCGAATCCCCCCTCCGGCACCGCCCGCATCATCCATCGGCTTCACGGCGGTTGATGGGACGCGCCGGCCGTCTCGCGCCCAAGGCGGCGGTCGATGACACCTTCGGGCTTGTACCGGGATACCGCCCGGTACGGCGACTGGCTCGTTGATCCTCGACGACATGGCCCCTCAGCGCCTGCCGCGCGACCTGGTCCCCTCCCCCGCCGCGTGGGCGAGCCACCGCGCCAGGAGAGGCGCCACCACGCTGGCGACCACGGTGACCAGCAATACCGCGCCGTACCCGGCCGGCACGATGCGGCCCGTCGTCTCGACCGCCCGCGGGCCCGACCCGGTGACCAGGAACAGGACCAACTCCAATACCAGCGCCACCTGCGGCACCACCAGCCATAGCCCGCGCGGCAACAGCACGGTGACGACGGTCACCGCGCCGGTCGCTAGCGAGCTCAGGCCGATGATCGTGGTGATCCCGGCCGACACCGTCCCGGGCAGGAGGCCGAGCAGCGCGGGGACGGCCAGCCCGACCGGCAGGAAGACGAGCGCGGCGCTCTCCGGCTCCGCCCGGCTCACCGCGGCCACCATCCCCAACACCAGGACCAGGCAACCGGCCAGGGCGAGCGAGGTCACCAGGAACGGCCCTCCGGACCGCAGCGCAAGCGCCGTGAACGGGACCCCGCCGAGGATCGCCTGCAACCCTAGCAAGGGGATCACCACGCTCGCCAAGACGACGTGGACCAACCACACGTTCGCCCAGGCCAGGTGTCCGATCGCTCGGGCCACCGTCATCCCGAAGACGTGGACCGCGGTCAGCACCAGCATCGTCGCCGAGACCGCCGATACCCCGACGACGGAGAACAGGGTGGGGAGCACGAGGGCCAAAGTCCCCATCACCAGCGCGGGGATCGCCATCGTCAGTGCCAGGCCGAGGGGCCTGGCGATCACCGCCGCGAATCCCTCCCGACCCCGGTCGAAGCGGATCGTCGGCGACGAGGGGACATCGCCAACGGGCTCACCGTCCCGCTCGCCGTGACCGTCGTCGGGCTGGGCCCAGGCGGGCAGCGTCCGGCGGTCTCGCTCGCTCCACCGGTGAGGGTCGATCCTGCGATCCAACAGGTCGCTCAGGTCGGGCAGGATCGCCGTCGTCGGCTCTCGCCGAGGGGTGCGGTCATCGTCCGCCGTGTCCCGGCGTGGGTCAGGCCGGTCCATGGGCAACGGGTACGAGCTGGCTGATGGGAACGGGCGTCCGGGTTCGCCCCCGGAACGACTGGACCTCGGCGATGCCGCACAGTCCCAACATCGCCAGCGTCGTGCCTAATCCGGCCCCGACCGTCCGCACGGCGTGGGAATCCGTCCCGGTGGTGACCAGACGTCCCCCCGCCTCGACGTACCAGCGCACGACCGCAGGGCCGGGCATGCTGGTCCGGGGCACCTGGCGCATGCCGGACGTATTGATCTCGAACGCAACCCCTCGGGCCACCATCGCCGCGAAGATCGGCCGGAGCAGGTCCCGGAAGGCGAGCGGGTCGTAGGTGCGGTGCGTCCCGGGCGCGTAGCGCTTGGGCAGGTCCAGGTGGCCGATCGAGTCGAACCACCCCGTCTCGACCGCCGCCAGCACGTCGGCGAAGTAGGGCCGGAACACGTCGTCGAGGGAACGGCCGGTGAAGGTCCGGGGGTAGATCAGCTCCCCGTCGAGGTCATAGTGGACCGAGCCGATCACGAAATCGAACTCGGTGCTCGCCAGGAATGCCTCGACCTGGGCGGAGATGCGGGGGTTGAAATCGACCTCGGCACCGGTGAGGATGGTCAGCCGGTCCCCGAATCGCCGCCGGGCGTCCTCGATCGCCGCGCGGTAGGCCTCGTAGCGATAGAACCCGTGGCCCGGGTCCGCAGGCTCATGGTCGACGTGGTCAGTGAAGGCGATCTCGGTGACCCCGGCCGCGATCGCTGCCTGGCACGACAGGTCCATCGGCACGCGGCAATCGATCGAGAACGTGCTGTGGACGTGATGGTCGAACACGATGTCCCCTGGGTTCCCGGCCGGGTCGCGACGGTCCCCGTATCATAGCAGGGCCCCGTGTCGCGACCGGGCCGCAGACCCGGGCCGGCGCGGCGGGGCGATCGCCAAGGACACCGTCACGCGGGGGGGAACGACGACAGGTGGACGAGATCTGGAGCCAGACGCGGGACGAGTTGGTGGAGGCGTACGGTGATCTGGTCGCGTTCCTGATCGCGTCGGTCCAGGGCGTCGTCGTGCTCCTCGTCGCGGTCCTGGTCGCCCGCGTCCTGCGGAACCGCACCAGCACGGCGAAATCGCTCGGCCGCCTAGCCCCGAACATCGTCGCCCTGCTGGCCAACGCCGCCTCGATCATCACCTATATCGTCGCCGCCAGCATCATCCTCGGCCTGTTCGGAGCCAACTGGACCGCCCTGCTTGCCGTCCTCTCGGTCAGCACGGTGGCGATCAGCCTGGCCTTGCAAGACGTCTTGAAAAATTACATCGCCGGGGTCTACATCTTGCTCGAAACACCCT
The DNA here is from genome assembly GCA_013698285.1 of Chloroflexia bacterium. Classification (GTDB taxonomy): domain Bacteria; phylum Chloroflexota; class Chloroflexia; order Thermomicrobiales; family UBA6265; genus JACCVE01. The sequence goes on from JACCVE010000216.1 coordinate 17,497, forward strand.
TCTCCATCGGTGACCGGATCAGCATCAGGGACTTCGAGGGGGAGGTCGAGACGATCGAGATCCGGTCGACCGTCCTGACCAACGACGCCGGCGAGCGCGTCCTGGTCCCCAACGCGACGATCTTCTCCGAGGTCCTGACCAACAGGTCGACCACCCACGTCCGCCGGCGCACCGTCGTGCTCGAGGGATTGCGGCAATCGCCGGCGGACGTCGAGCGCGTCGTCACCGAGACGCTGGGTAGCCGATCTGACCAGGCGTCACGGCCGCCCCGGCTGCGCTGGCGATCCTTCTCCGGCGAGGGGTCCAGCCTGGAGGTCGATTCGTGGGTCCTGGCCGACGACGGCGTCGCCGACGGTGACCTCGGCGCCCTGCGTGACGCGTTCCCCGACGCCACCGTCCGCCTGGCAGGGGAGTAACGGATGCCAGATCGGATCGGCATCTTCGGCGGCACCTTCGTCCCGGTCCACATCGGCCACCTCATCGCCGCGGCCGAACTGCGCCACGCACTCCGTCTCGACCGCGTCCTGTTCGTCCCGACCGGCAGCCCGCCCCACAAGGGCAACGTCACCGTCGCCCCCGCCGCCGACCGCCTGGCCATGCTACAGC
>JACCVE010000250.1 GCA_013698285.1 Chloroflexia bacterium
ACCTACGCCTCCACGATCGCCATCCTCCGCCGCGTCTTCGATCGGGAACGCACCAGGTTGGAATCTGACGCGGAGACCGCTGGGGCCCGAACGGCCAGCCACGTGGGGTCGAGACCAGGATGACGCACGCCACGACGGGGCGGGGCGATCGACCGGGTCCGGCGGGATCGTGGGTTCCTCGGCGTGTCGGTATCTCGCTCGACGCCTTCCGCGTCGTGGCGCCCACCGGCTACTCGTGACCCGGTCCTCGGCGCCAGTGCGGCTCGCGGAGCGTCCCCCGTTCTCGATCTCATCCGCTCGATCGCCATGGACCTTCCCACCCGGGGAGCGATCTGTGCTCCGCGACCGGGTAACGCCGTACACGTCCATCCGGCACCGTCTCGTGCCGCCCGGACCGATTCCCCTGGACATCGTCCCCGGACGACTTCCCGGTCCAGCGCCGGCCTGCCCCCTGTCCTATCCCGACGACGATCGTCCCGCGCCGACCCCGACCGGCCCACTCTCGACCACGACGCTCCGGTCAACCCATCGGGCCTTCCGTACGCACGGTGACCAGACCACGGGGCGATAGCGACCGGTCGTGCCACCGGCTACGGTAGGAACGTCCCAGCGAACCGGCGCCCGCCCGTCCAATCTGACGGTGGTCCGTCCGGGGCGCTCGTCTTTCGCTCTCAGGAGGAGGCTGCATGGCTACGGAATGGAAGGGCACCGTCCACGTCGACGCACCGGTCGCGGAGGTCTACGACTACCTGGCAGACTTCTCTCGACTCCCCGAGTGGGACGAGACCGTCACCAAGGTCAAGGTCGAGGACGACGGTGAAGCCGATGGGACCGGCGCGAAGTGGCGCACCTACGAGCGGCTCAGCTCACTCAAGAGCGACCGGGACCGTAAGCCGGTCTTCGACCTCGAGAACAACGTCGGGGTGGCGATGCGCGAAGTGCGCGAGCTGGTCCCGGGTCAACGGGTCGCCTGGCACAGCTACATGATGCCGCGCATCGGCATCACGTCCGATTGCCGGTTCGAATTGACCGGTGGGCCGAACGGCACCGACGTCACGTTCTTCGTCAAGATGAATGTGATCTCGGTGATCGACACGCTGGCCAAGAAGGTGTTTCGGTCCCTCGAAGACAAGCAAGAGGGACAGTGGCAGCGCAGCCTCGAGGCGATCAAGACGCGCCTCGAAGCTCCCGTCGGTCAGCCGGTGGGCGCTGCCGTCTAAGGAACTGGTCGGATCGGGACGCTCTCCCCGCGAGTCCCCGCGACCGGGGAGCATCCCGGGCGATGATTCGGAGGGGAGGCCGGGTGCACCCGGCCTCCCCTCCATCGTGCGTGGCGTCCCCGCGGTCCTCCGTCTCTCCACGACCTTCCACGTCGTACCTGATAGAATCCCGGCCTACCCCTGGCACCAAACATCTCACCCGAGCTCGTTCTCCCGGGAGGCCCCAGATGGTGTACTGTCCCGATTGCGGTGCCGAAAACGACGCCGCCGCGACCTTCTGTGACAACTGTGGTCGCCGCCTGGCCGATGTCGCCGCGGCCCAGGCGACGATGGATCAGGCCGGTGGGACATCGAGTGCCGCCGTCCAGCAGCGGCGCCTCGCCAACGACGGCCTGCCCATCGGCGAGGACCTCGACGGGGAGCCCGGCGGGGAGCGGATCTTGTGGTCCGGTCGGCCCAGCCGCCTCTTTTCGCCGGTCAAGTCCCTCATGAACCGCTATAAACTCACCAACGAGCGCCTGATGATCGACCACGGCTTCGTCGGTCGCCGCACTGAGGAGATCGACCTCTACCGCGTCAACGACGTCGCGGTGAAGCAGAATCCCGGCGAGCGCGTCGGTGGGTTCGGCGACATCACCATCGAGACCACCGACGCCACCGCCCCGATCAAGACCCTCCACAACGTCGCCGACCCCGACCGCGTCAAGGACATCCTCCGCGAGGCCGCCCGGGCCGAACGCCAACGCCGGCGGGTCCTCCTCCGCGACGAGGTCTGACCCCCAGTCGGCGTTTCCCGGCCGACCAGCCTCCTCCTCACCGGTACAAGGCCCGTGTAGCACATCGGGGTGGTGATCGCACCGACCCCATCGCCTCATCGATCATCACCCCCTGATCCTCACCGATTGGCCGCCCCGTTTCCCCCGTCGAGTGAGTCTCCATCGGCGGCTCGGACCAGTTGCCGGCATGGGGACGATCCTGGGCCGAAATGAGATCATCGATCCCAAGTCACCCCGCGCCGCGCCGAGACGAGGGTTCGCGCGATGACCGACCTCCCCTCCCCCAAGCCCACCTCGGCGGCGCCGGTCGTCCTGCGGCCAGTCCCGCGGGCGACCCCTCTCCCAGAGTCTTTGCCGGTGCCCCCGACGACGTTGGTGGGCCGGGAACGAGAGGTCACCGAAATCTCAGCCCTCCTGACGACTGACGACGTTCGGTTGGTCACCCTGGTGGGGCCAGGCGGTGTCGGCAAGACGCGCCTCGCACTCCGGGTCGCCGGGGGACTCGTCGATGCGTTCCGCGAGGGTGTGGTCTTCATCGGACTGGCCCACCTCCGGGATGCGGACCTCGTGGTTCCCACCATCGCTCGGGCCCTCGACATCCGTGAGTCCGGAGGCGAACCGCTCGACGAGCTCCTCATCGCCCGCTTAGCCGGCCGACGCGTGCTGATGGTGCTGGACAACCTAGAACAGGTGATCGGGGTCGCGCCGTGTCTTGCCCTGCTCCTCGCGAGGTGTCCGCAGACCAAGATCCTGGCGACGAGCCGTGAGACGTTGCACCTGTCAAGCGAGCAGCGCTACCCGGTACCATCGATGTCGCTCGTGTCGCCCGATACCACGCCGGCGGACACGAATCCCGGCGCGCGGTTCGCGTCCGGCGCCGTCGCCGGTTCGGAGGCCGTCTCGCTGTTTGTGCAACGGGCTCGGGCGGTGCTCCCGGGGTTTGCCCTCGACGAGGCGAGCGCCGACATGGTCGCCGAGATCTGTCGACGGGTCGATTGCCTGCCACTCGGGATCGAACTGGCGGCGGCCCGATTGCGACACCTGTCCCTCGCTTCGCTTCTGCACCACCTCGACGGGCGTTTGCCCGTCCTCCGAGGCGGACCGCTCGACGTGCCGGACCGGCATCGCACGATGCACGACGCCATCGCCTGGAGCTACAACCTGCTCTCGCCGGGCGAGCGCGCCGTCTTCCGCCGCTTGGCGGCCTTCAGCGGTGGCTTCACCCTTGGGGCCGCCGCGGCCGTCGCTCTTCTCGACGCCCACCTTCGCGATGCGGCGGTGACGGGAACCGACCCCCTAGCGCCAGAGGTCATCTCCGGGGAGCCGGTCCTCGACCGGATCGCATCTCTTCTCGACAAGAGCCTGATCCAGATCGACGCCGCAGAGGAGTCGACCCGCTATGGCATGCTGGAGACCGTCCGAGCATTCGGTCTGGCCGAGCTGGACGCCGTCGGTGAGGGCGATTTGACGCGGCGACGCCTCACCGCGTGGTGCCTCGCGCTCGCCGAGCGCTCCGGGGACGGGGATTCGGGACCGGGCCAGAGGCATTGGTTGGACCGCATCGACCGTGACTATGCCAATGTCCGCGCGGCCTTGGAGTGGTCGGCGGAGCAGCGCGATGCCACGACGCTCTTGCGGCTCGCGATCGCCCTGTGCCCATTCTGGGAAGAACAGTGCCACTTCGCCGAGGGGAGGTACTGGTTAGAGATGGCGGCGGCACGTTCCGACGACCGATCGGCCGCGGAACGGTTGGCGATCACGTTCGGGATCGGCACCATGTGCTGGCTCCAGGGCGAGTTTGACCTGGCGACCGACTGGCATGGCCGGGCACTATCCTTCGCCCGCGAGGCCGGCGACCGGGGCGCCGAGGCCTTCGCGCTCAACAACCTCGGCGTCCAGGCGCTCGAGGCGGGCGACTTTACGATCGCGGTCGCCCGATGCGAGGAAAGCCTCGCCGTCGCCCGAGACGCCGGCGATGAGGCGATGGCCCTCCAGGCCCTGCACAATCTGGGACATCTCGCCTGGCTGCGCGGTGAAGCTACGCGGGCCAGAAACGTCTTGGACGACGCCCTGGTCCTCGCCCGGAAGCTTGGCGATACGCGAATCATCGCCTCGACGCTGACCGCGTTGGGACACGCGACCATCAATCTCGGCGATCCACGATCGGCAGCCACGTTGTTCCTCGAAAGTCTCGAGATCGGCCGTCATCGCGGCAACCAGAGCACCGTGATCGATGCCATGGAGGGATTGGCCCGACTGGGCGCGGCAACCGGGCCACCATCGGCGGCGACCAAGGTGTTCGGGGCCGCGTCGGCCCTGCGCGAGTTGACCCACGTGGCCCTCTCCCCGAACGAGCTCGCCTATCTCGAACCCAGCCTGACCGCGCTACGACGGGCGCTGGGCCCCGACGGGTTTGCCACCGCGTGGGAGCGTGGGCGGACGCTGTCCACCGACGAGGCGATCGGCGAAGCCCTCGCGCTCGCCGCCTTGACCACGACGCGTCCGACGGCTGGCGCCGAGCAGCTTCCTTCGAGGCACGGCCTCACCGCGCGCGAGGTGGAAATCCTCCGTCTGCTCGCCGCCGGCCTCGGCAACGCCGAGATCGGCGAGCGACTCTTCATCAGCCCCTCGACCGTCGCCCGCCACGTCGCCAACATCTTCACGAAGCTCGATGTGGACTCGCGGGGCAAGGCTGCCGCGTATGCTCACCGCCACGGGCTCGCGTAACGCGAAGGACTCGGATTGGCCAACTCCGGTCCAGAGTCGTCAGTGAGGACGACGTTCAACCTTGTCTTGTCCGCGTGTGACGGACATCGGACTGACGACCTCGGAACGCACCATAGCGGTCTCCGCAAGCAAGCTCATCGTTCCCTCGACCTCGAGTCATAAGCCGACGGCACGGGTACCGGATTCGGGCACTGCACCTCACGCATCGCCCACGCCAAATACATAGTTCTGAGGATGCCCGGGACGGCCGCCACTAGGATGATGGGACTAGTGGCTCGGCATGGGACGATGACCGTTCGACTCGAGTTCACCTCGACCAAGTCGTCAACCGCAGGGACTTACCCATGCGCGGTATTGGCTCTCACGCGACATCCGCGCGGTGTTCTGAAGGCGTCAGACACGAGAGGCGACGAGTGGAATGGCGCGGCCAGGTCCGTTTAGCAACGGCGAGCGGACCACTACGGGCCAGTCACAGTGTGACGCCTTGACCGTTTTCTCGTGGGACCCCTGACATTGGGCATTTCGCTTCACGGAGGATTGACCATTGATCCCTACAGCCACTTCCTCTTCACCATCCCGGCGTTGCCCGCGTTTCCGCGTGACCTTGTCGGTCGTGTTGGCGGTCTGCACCACCATGGCACTTTCGAGCGCTGGGCTGATCCGACTCACCGCCGCCGAACCGATTGACAGCGGTAAGATTACCCAAAGTGAGGAAGAGTGGTCCAATAATTGTCTTGCCGGCGGTGGCGAGTTCATTACGATCGAGGACGGCAACGGCAACTCCGTGGAGAGCAGTTGCCAAGTCGGCAGTAGCATCGAGACATGCAACTGGTCCACCAAGCAATGCACGTTAGACGTGGTCCAACCAACGGATAGCCCGTTGCAGGACACCCGTCCCGACGGCGGCGTCGGCGGTGTGTTCGTGGACGACACCCCTACGCCCACCCCGGGGGGGCGGGTCCTGACCGAGGAGACCCCCGCTCCGGCCACCACCACCGCGGCGACAGCGGCTGCGACGACGACCGTCACGTCCGCCGTCACCGTACCCCCCGCGGCCGCGAGCCCGGCGGCTCCGGGAGTGACTCCCCCGTCCCGAACAGCCCCGCTCGGCTCCGCCTCCCTCACGCTGGTCACCGCCACCTGCGCCCCCGGCTACGACCTTTTCGCCCCGGACGCTGATCCGGCCCGGGAGTGCCCCGGCCCGACCGACGGCATCGCGTTTCGACTCGCGGGCGTTGACATCGACGCCACGCGATGGAGCGGCGGCGACGGCGTCGGGATCGCCACCTTCCAAGGGCTCGCCGCCGGCAGCTACCTCTTGACGGAGCGCCTGCCCGAGGGCACCGCCTTCGCCTTCGTCCTCGGTTGCACCAGCGACGTCCGCACCTTCGCCTCACCCTTCTTCCCCATGGCGATGGTCGGGATCGACGGAATGTTGCGAATCTCGCTTCAGGCCGACGAAACCCTCACCTGCGACTGGTTTGACGTCCCCGCGCCAGACGCGCCCGATCTCACGGTACAGGTCTACGACTGCGGCAGCGCCGCGCCGTCCGTCGAGACGTGCGAGCCGGCGACCGAGAGCCACCGATTCGTGCTCGCTCCGGTCGATGGCGAGGGCAACCCGATCGCGTTCGAGACGGACGGGGAAGGCGTCGCCGGTCTGTCCGGGTTCGTGGGAACGTACACGCTGAGCGAAGTGGGGCGACAACCCTGCGCGGTCGAGTCGGACGGCGCCGACGGTAACGCGAACCTGGTGTTAGGCGCCGATCGAGAGGTCACGGCGCGGGTTTTCCACTGCGGTCAGTGATCCATTGACGGCCCGAGCAGTTGGCGCATGCGATAGGGTTACTTCGCGGGTCTCTGGGTCGATCTCCATGTTCGGTGGCGCGTCACACCCAGAGGAGCGAGCTTTGTCTCACGCGGCCCCTCGTTCAACGTCACGTCCACAACTCTGTTTCGGTATCGAATTGTCGCGACTCTTTATCGTCTTCGCAATCGTGGCGCTAGCGAGCGCCGGGTTGGCCCAATCCGCCGCTACCGAGCCGATCGGGCCCCCGGTCAACACGCCCTCAGAGTTCGAGCAAAAATGCTTCGAAGCCGGAGGCCAACCGTTCGAAATTTTGGATGGCAACGGTTCGGTCACGTCGAGCATCTGCGAGTTACCGCAGGGCGACACCGAATGCAACTATGTCACGAACATGTGCGATGTCTATCCACCCTCGATCCAGCCGACCCCTGGTGGACCGCTCGACGACACGTCCATTGATCCGGACGATGTCGGCGGCATCTTCGTGGACGATACGCCGACCGTCGGCGTCGGCACCCCGACCGAGCCGACCGATCCCCAACCCAGCGCCCAGATCGCCGTCACCAAATACACCTGCCCACAGACCATCGGCTATGGCCTCGGCCAAATCGATGCCTACTGGGCGGCGTGTACCGACTTCACGTCGGACGTGTCCTTCAAGCTGGACGGCGCAAGCACCGGCAACCCCGGCGAGCAGGTCACCGACGCGATGGGCCAGTACACCTGGTTCGACATGGAGGCCGACCAGTATTTCCTGACCGAGACGGTCCCGTCCGGCTACGGCCTGCCGGTCGTCTTCTGTGCTACCTACGACCCGCTCGACCCCAACAGTCAGGCCTTCGAGCGCTACGATGTCTCCGACGAGTTCCGGATCGAGTTCGAGGTGGCCGACGGCGAATCGATCATCTGCTATTGGTTCAACATCTCGGTCGACTACGCCACGGCGACGCCGCATTCTGGCCCGACCGCGACGCTGGGACCGGGCACGCCGGGCGCGGGTACGCCCACCACCGCGACCCCGACGTCCACCCCCGGCACCGTCGAGACGAACCTGACCATTCGCCTATTCCGCTGTCCACCCGCCCCCAGCACGCCAGACCCCGACTTCGATGCGGCAACGGACTGCACGGATCGTCCCGACGGCGTCCGCTTCGAACTCGAACCGCTCGACGCGGACGGTGAACCGACCGCCCCGGCCCGCTTCGCCGACACCGGGGACCCCGAGACCGGCGAGGCAACCTTCTCCGGCATCCCACCCGGTGACTACGTGCTGACCGAACTCGACATCCCCGAAGGTCAGACCGCCTTCATCATGGCCTGCGAGAGCGACCGGCGCGACTTCTCCGCCTACCCCTTCGATCCCTTCGCCGACGTCGCGGCCGACGGCTTCCTGCTCCTCGACCTCGTGCCCGGTGAGTCGCTCACCTGCGATTGGTACGAGACCCCGCCGGGCGGCGACGACCTGACCATCCGGGTCTTCGATTGTCCCGGCGCGGCCGTCTCGGTCGAGGCCTGCGAACCGGCCCCGGGCTCCTACAGCTTCGTCCTGAGGCCGGTCGGCACCGATGGACCCCCCCTCGTCGTGGAGTCCGAGGACGACGGCATCACGCGCCAAAGCGGCCTCGATGGCACCTTCGGCATCGCCGAGGTCGGCACGCAGCCCTGCGGGATCGAATCTGACGGGTTGAATGCCGACGACCTCGTCCTCATCCCCGGCACGCCAGTGATCGTCGACATCTTCCATTGCGCGTGACGTGGCAGTGGGAGGCGACGACGTGGTGGGAGTCCCCCAAGTCAACGCCGGAGCGAGAGCGGCGCAACTGCTGTCTGCTCTCGCTCCGATCCCTCCCAATCCATCGCTCGTTGGACCCGAATCGGTGAGGCGTAAGCGGCGACTACCGGAATCGCGTGCCCGGGGTCAGGGAGACGTGCCCGACGGCCCGATGAACCAGATCGCACCCCTGAAGCGGAATACCGTAGGGGCGCGGCGACGTCCCATCTGATCCAACTAAATACCGTTCCGCCACGGAATGGATCATCAATGATGGCATTCCGCCACCATTGATCAGCGCGCATCATGCCCGATGACTGCCTCGGGACCGGGCGAGGCATCGTTCGGGCGAGCGATGGGGTTAATGATCCCGAATCCACCACCCGACCCAGCCGTGGTTCGACCGATCGCGATTCGTCGGCCCGAATGAGTTGGAACTGATGGGCGACGTCCTCCAATGACCCGGCCGCGTGGGGTGGCTCGGGTCGACAAATCACGAGATGACGAGAGCGCGTCCGCCTCGAGCAGCCCAGGCGGAACGACACGATTCAGTTCACCGACGTTCAACGCCGGTCCGCCCCGAGAACGAACCCTTCTGCGAGAAGCGCCCAAGAGGATGTCGGTGCCATTCCAGGAATAGTCATTTCTACCCATGCGCTCCATGGCATGGTGCCCCATCATCGATCCACCGGACACGCCACCCACCGCATGGCGACTCGTTCGTCGTGCGTGCGTGACCACATGTCAGCCCTGGTGCACGACCCGTCGATCTCTCGTCACG
>JACCVE010000252.1 GCA_013698285.1 Chloroflexia bacterium
GATGAGTACGACGCGGTCCAGCGCCTCCTAGCAGACCTCGAACGGGAGGACGCGGACTAGCGCGGGCCCACTGTAACGACTTGGAGGAGTAGCCATGATCATCAGCGTCAAGTCCGTCCGGACCGACTCGCCACATCGGGGTCATTTCAGGGTATCCGGGGCTTACGTGAAGCCTGATACGGTTGGATCCGCCCGGCTTCCTCGTGTCTCGTGTTACTCGTATAAGCCCCTCTAGTCCGCGGCGTCAGCGTCAATCTCAAGCCTCTGTCACCCACCTATCGTCCTGAAAAATAGCGACTCACTCCACGGAGAATCCGAATCCCTCCCAAAATCAGCGCCCCCCAGAATACGTAGTAAGTCTCACCACCCGAGGCTGCAAGGTATGTGATCCCCGAGATAATGCCTCCGATAATCAGACAGCCAAAACCTTGCGCCACGTCATTTAGCCCTGCGGTTCGCGCGTCGGCTGCATCGCGTTGCGCTTTTGCGAATATAGAATTATCCCGTTCCAGCTCGAATACAAGCCGATTCTGGGCCATCTTACTGAAATCAGAATGCGGCCATTCACTCCCACCAAATTCTTCCCAAATCGCGGTCAAGGAAAGGAGTTGCTTCAGTTCGTCAGGGGAGAGCGTTTGGCGCTTACAGCGGTTCTCAGAGTAGTTGGGGGCGGCCGTAGCCGCAGTGGGCGAACCAGGCCCGGGCGTCGGCGGCGGTGATGGTGGCTAGCCCGGTCGTCATCGCGTCGTCCAGCGCCTCCCGGGTCCGCGCCCCGGCCCGCCGCAGATACGTCTTCAGCTTGCCGAAGGCCGGCTCGATCGGGGCGAAGTCCGGCGAGTACGGCGGCAGGAACACCACCCCGCACCCGGCTGCCTCGATCTGGGCGATCGCCTTGGCGCTCTTGTGCACACTCAGGTTGTCCCAGATCACCGTCTGGCCCGGCCGCAGCGTCGGCACCAAGCCCTGTCCGACGAAGACGTCGAAGGCGTCCCGGTCCATCGCCCCCTCCAAGCTCATGGCGGCCGTGATCCCGGCCGGGCTCATGGCGGCGATCAGGGTGGTGTTCGGCCCGTGGTTCCGGGGCACGACCCCGACGACCCGCTGGCCCCGCGGCGCCCGGCCATAGCGCGGGGTCAGGGCCAGGTTCGTCCCGCTCTCGTCCACGAAGACCAGGTCGGCCGGGTCGAGGTCGGCCATCGCGACTCGCCACTCGGCGCGTTTCGCCTCGTCGCGCTCACTGGCGTGGACCGTTTTTTTTGACGGTGATCCCGAGGCGGGCATGGACCCGCGACATGGTCGAGATGCTGACCGCGACGCCCCGCGCCTCGGCCCACAGGGCACAGTGCTGCTCCAGCGTGACATCGGGGTGGGCGGCGACCTGGGCCCGCATCGCGTCGGCCTGGCCGGGGCCGATGCGCGGTGTCCGGCCGGGTCGTGGCCGGGGCCGCAGGTCGCCCGTCTCGCGGCGCTGCTGCTGCCAGCGGCTGATGGTGCTCGCCCCGACACCGAAGAGGCGGGCGGCCTCGGTCGCTCCCAGGCCGGCGTCGATCGCCCGGAGCAGCCGTTCACGGAGGTCCACCGAGTAGGGCTTCATCGCCCCAATCCTCCCACGGCCCCATCTTATCCGCAAACCGCTCTAGATAGGTGCGAGTCCCCGCACGATGCGCCGCATGACCGACGACCAGCCTGAGGGCCTCGCCGGGCAAGCACTGGGGTGGATGCCCGCGGCGGCAGGCGACGAGATCTTCCACTTCGTCGCGGACGTGAATGGTCGGGTAGGCGCGGCGAAGCCGTTGACCAGCACAGACAGCGCTCAGGGGGTTCCCGCTCCGGTGGGTAGGTGACGGCGCATCAGCCGCAGCCAGTTGCCGCCCATGACCGCCTCGACGGCGTCCCGATCGTAACCCCGTCGGGTGAGGGCGGCGGCCAACTTCGGCAGATCAGCGATCGTGTCCAGTTCCGCCGGCGTCCCCTCCGCCCCCTGGCCCCCATCGAAATCGGTGCCGATGCCGACGTGCCGGACATCGCCCGAGATCTGACAAACCGCGTCGATCGCGTCGACAACGCGGTCGAGTGGCACGGCTTCCTTCCGCCGGTGCTGCCGCCAGGTCGGGTCGAGCGCCCAGTTCAGGGGCATTGTCCCGATGACACCGTCGCGGGCCGCCAGGCCCTTGATGACGCCGTCGGCCAGGAGCCGGGGGATCGGCACCAGCCGGCGCGAGTTGGCGTGCGTAGCCACGATCGGACCCTCGTACCGATCCAGTGCCTCCAGGCACGCCTCATCGGCCATGTGGCTGAGGTCGAGGATCATTCCCAGACGGCCCATTTCTCGCAACAGCTCGCGTCCGAGGTCAGTCAGCGGGCCAGGATCGTTCGTGCCGCCGGTGTAGCGGTTCGTGTGCCAGGCGGGACCAACCAGCCGTACGCCCTGCTCGTACCAGAACGCGACCTCGGCGGGGGTGCGGATCACGTCGGCGTTCTCGATCAGCAGGACCAGGCCGACCGTCCGCACGTCCGAACCGCCGGCGGTTCCGGGCGAGCCGGACCAACTCGCCAGCACCTCGTCCAGGTGGCATTGTCGCGTCACGAACGCGAGCTGCGGATGGCTAGCCACCCAGGTGCGGTAGATCTCCAGCTGCGCGACGGCTTGGTGGTGGGCCTCGGTCGCGTCGTGGTACCCCGTCTCGCCAGGCCGGGCCGCGGCGGCGGGGATGGCGGTCACGGTGGCGAAGACGAGGCAGACGCCCGCCTCGATCCACTCCGGCAGCCCGGGCATGCACGCGCCGTTGAGCTCCGGCACCGGGCCGCCCGCCTCGGCTAACCGGGTGGCGTGCGCCGATCGCCGGTAGTCGCGTCCATCGACCAGTGCGTTGTAAGCCAGGTCCTCGTGGGCGTCGACGATAAGCATGGCGCGAGCGGTCTCCCGTCGGGGTATCGCGTTAGGTCCGGCGATCGCTCGTCGACCGGCCAAGTCGGGGATCGAAGGCGTCGCGTAATCCGTCGCCGACAAGCGCCAGGCACAAGACCGTGATCGAGATCGCGATCCCGGGAACGACGATCAGGTGAGGACCGCGGAAATAGAACTGGGTGGCTCCGCTCAACATGTTGCCCCAGGAAGGCTGTGGCGGTTGGATGCCGAACCCCAGGAACGAGAGCGCGGCCTCGCCGAGGATGATGCCGCCTACGCTCAGCATCATCGACACGATCATGAGGGGGAGCAGGTTCGGGAGAATGTGGCGGAACATGATCCGCGGGGACGACACGCCGAGGGCACGCGCCGCCAGGACGTACTCGCGCTCGCGCAACGCCAGGGTCTGGCCGCGGCTGAGGTTGCAGATTCCCAGCCAGCCCAGCGCGCCGATCAGGATGGCGAGGCTCACCGGGGTAAGCTGGAAGTAGACGCCCACCAGGATCAACAGGAATAGGAGGGGGATGCCTTCGAGTGTGGTCACCAGCCAGATCACGATGTCGTCCCACCACCCGCCGAAGTAGGCGGCGCTCATCCCGAGCGTGACGCCGATGCCCAGGGCGACGAGGGCCCCGAATATGCCGATGAACAGGGAGACGCGGGCGCCATAGACCAGCCGCACGACCTGGCTGCGGCCGAGGTCGTCGCTCCCCAGCCAGTAGGCGGGCTCGGCGAGCGTCGGCTTCTGGTAGGTCCGCAACAGATCCTGCTCGGCCAGGGTCACGTGGAAGACGTGCGTCGCCAGCAGATCGGCGGAGGCCGCCACGAGGACCATGACGCCCAGGATGACCAGTGCGACCATCGTCGTCGGGTCGCGCCGCAGCCGCCGGGCGGCGTCGGTCCAGAACCCGGCCCTGGCCCGCTTCGCGCGGGGCGCGATCGCGACGCGCGCGGCCTCCGCACGGCTCGCCATGCTTAGGCTCCCACCTTGATCCGGGGATCGACCCAACTGTAGAGGAGGTCGCGCACGATGTACGACATCACCAGCAGGAAGCTCCCCGTCAGCACCGAGGCCTGGAGGAGCGGATAGTCCTTCGCGCTGGCCGCTTCGAAGATCAACCGGCCGAGACCGGGCCAGTTGAAGACCCGTTCGACGATGACCGAACCGCCGATCACGAAGGGCAATGTCCCGCCCAGCAGGGTCACCATCGGCAGCATGGCATTACGCAGGGCGTGCCGCTGGACGACGACGCGCTCGCGCAGGCCCTTGCTCCGGGCGGTGCGGACGTAGTCCTGGCCGAGGATCTCCAGCAGCTCGGTCCGGATGAAGCGGGGGTA
>JACCVE010000264.1 GCA_013698285.1 Chloroflexia bacterium
CGCATCACCCCACGGACCCCCTGGCTCCTCCCGGGCCGTGGTCACCCATCTGGAGCCTCCGTTTCCCCTTTCGCCCCCTCCGGTTCCCAGTCTTGTTCGCTCGGGCGCGCGGTCAACCGTGCGTCCGATCGTCGTTTTCGAGTTCCGTTCGTCACTCCCACCGCCGCCTGTCGCCTCCCCCTGCCGTTTAAGGTTCACCGCCAACCGGCTCCGCCGTAACCAGCCGTTCCAGGAATGTCACCACTTCCCCATACCCCCGCACCCGATTGGCCCGCTTCACCAGGCCGTGCCCCTCGTCGTCGAAGACGACAAGATCGGCCCGCCCGCCATGGCGTCGCACCGCCTCGACGATCTGCTCGGTCTCGTGGAGGGGCACGCGTGGGTCGTTCGCGCCATGGATCACGAGCAGGGGCACCCGGATCTGAGCCACGGCATGGATCGGGGAGATCGCCCGCAGCATCTCCCGGTCTCGTTCCAGGTCGCCGTACTCGGCCGACCGGTTCGCCCGCCGCCAGGGGCCAGTCCGTTCCAAAAAGGTCTCGAAGTTGGCGATCCCGACCACGTCCACCCCGGCACACCACCTTCCCGGATAGGTCACCAGGGCCGAAAGCGTCATGAAACCACCGTAGCTCTGGCCCATCACCGCGATCCGGTCCGTCATGACATCGTCCCGGCCGGCCAGCCACCCGGCCGCGGCGTCGAGGTCGGCCACCGCGTCCATTCGCAGGTCGCGGTCGTCCAGGTGGCAATACGCCTTGCCGTACCCGGTGCTGCCCCGCACATTCGGCGCGAGCACGGCGAAGCCTCGGGCCAGGAAGCATTGCGTCGTCGGGGCGAACTGGGTGCGCCGCTGGCTCTCGGGCCCGCCATGGACATCCACGACGACCGGCCACGGGCCGTCCCCCACCGGCCGGTACCAGAACGCCGGGATCAGGCGCCCGTCGAACGTCGCGTACCGGATCACCTCGGGAAGCCGGAACGGCGGCAAATCGACCGGGGGCGTCGCCGACGGCAGCAGGGGGGTAGCACCCCCATCCAGGCCGCAGGTCCAGATCGAACCCGGATCGGCCGGACCCGAGAAGGCGAAGGCGAGCCGCTGCCCATCCGGTGACCATCTCAGCCCGTCGGCCACCCCGAGCGGCAACCCCGTCACCGCCCGTTCCTCACCAGTGTCCCGGCGTCGCAGGGTCAGTTCCGACGACCCATCGACATTGGTCCCGTACGCGAGCCACGGCCCGACCCGCCCCACCGCCAGCGATTCCACGTCCCAGTCACCGGACACCACGACATCCTGCCGGAGCGTCTCCGGGTCGATCCTGACCAGCGCGGCCGTGTCCCGGTCCTGATTCGACAGGCACCAGACGCTGCCGTCATCCGGGCCGAACGCGGCGCCGGTGATCGCGGCCTCGCCCTCGTGCGGGGTGAGCATCGCGTAGTCGGTGGCGCCGCGGTCGAGGCGGAGGAGATCGGTATCCAGATTGGTGTTGTCGCGCCGGATGAGCAGGGTGCCGTCGTCCAGGACAGCGACGGGATAGAGGTGCTCGTCCCGAGCCAGCACCGGCTCCGGCGATCTCTCCGGCCGCTCCACGTCGATGGCCGAGACCCCGAAGTAGCGGGGATCTCGACCGTTACTGGCCAGGACCACCCGCCGCCCATCCGGATCGAACGCGCCGAACGCGTGGATCGTCTCGGGAGCATCCGTCAGCGGCCGGGCGTCCGAGGTCGCCGGGTCCAACCGCCAGAGTTGGTGGCGCTCGTCGCCGCCGGCGTCGACGGTGCAGACCAGGGTTCGCCCGTCCGGCGACGCCGCGAGGGTGCCCACCCGGTCGGAGAAGGTGGTCAACGCGGTGGCATGTTCACCGGGTCGGGCGACCCAGACATTGGGCACCCCGGATGCGTCACTGATGAACGCGATCCGGCCGCCGTCCAGCCAGGCCGGAGACGTCGCCACCGGGAGGTCGAGATACGCGTCGATCGATACGTCGACCATTCAGAATCCTCTCTCCTCTGCCCGTTCGAGTCGCGGCCCCGTCCAGCCACGCCGGGCGAGACAAACCGGTCAGGACCATTAGGCGGTAGGCACCGGCACCGCCCTTTTCTAGCATGGACGGAGGAATCCCGCTCACTCGCGGCTCATTCGAGATGGAGATCGCCATGCGTCGAGTCATCGTCTTCGCCCTCATCGCCGTGATGATGTTGGGTGCCGTTCCCTCCGCGCGCGTCGCTCGCGCCCAGGGCGACACCGGGACGTCGATGTTCCAGGGAAATCCCGAACATTCCGGCCAGCAGCCCGGCCCGGCCCCGGAAGGCCTGCCCGTCCAGCAGTGGACCTTCCAGACAGGCGGCCCCGTCCGGTCGTCTCCGACGGTCGTCGATGGCACGGTCTACGTCGGCAGCAAGGACGGGAACCTCTACGCCCTCGACGCCGTCTCCGGCGAGGAGCGCTGGCGGTTCTCGACCGGGGGAGCGATCGTCACCGCGCCCGCCGTCTCGGACGGACGGGTCTACGTGAGCAGTTTCAGCGGCGTCCTCCACGCGATCGACGCCGCGCTGGGAGAGCCGATCTGGCAGATGCAGACCACCTCCGCCACCTCACCCGTGGTGGTCGGTGACCTCGTCTACGTCGGCGCCTCCGACGGGTCACTGCTGGCAATCAATGGCGAGACCGGTGTGATCCGGTGGTCGGCCACCTTCGCCGGCTTCGCGGTGGGCACCCCGGCGGTCGCTGGCCAGACCCTCTTCGTCGGTGGCGGGAGCCAGATGCGAGCCTTCGACAAGGACACCGGCAAACTCCGCTGGGCCTACGAGGCCAGTGCCGATGTCTCGGTCACCCCGACC
>JACCVE010000333.1 GCA_013698285.1 Chloroflexia bacterium
CGGGGTCGGGAGCCTCCGGCGAGTGGACGATGCCCAGGGCGGAGATGGCGAAGGGAGATGGGGCGACGCGCGCCGCGGACGATCCCAGCCGGGCCACCAGCGCGGCGGCGGCGAGGGCGAGCATCACCCAGCCCTGGTTGTAGAACTTGAAGACCGTGTTCATCCGGTAGGCGGCGGTCTCGGCCAGGTTGTCGGCCAGGAAGACGACCTCGGTGCCGATCACGATCGCCGCCGATGCCGTCACCAGGGCCCCGACGAAGCCCCCGGCCGCCGTCCGGCTAAAGAGCCAGGCCGCGGCCCCCGCCATGAAGAACCCCACCATCAAGCCCATCACCGGCCGGTCCACCAGGGCTAGGCCGCCCGATGTCACGACGGCGACGACGGCGACGGGACCGAGCGTCTGCCGCCCCGCCACATGGCGAATCACACCTGCCCATGCCGTCGCGATCAGTCCCCCGGCCAGGATCATCACCGTCAGGGCGACGACCACCCTCGACCCGGTCGATGTCGCGTCGGGGAGGATCGACCGGATCACGGCGAGGATGACCAGTGCCCCGATCGCCATCAGCGGCCGGAACGCCCGCGCGGCCCGGGGCCGGGCCCGCGCCAGGAACGTGACCACGAGACCGAGCCCGGCGATCGCCAGCAGCCCGCCGAAATGGTTGACGAAGGGGCGCAGCGGCGTCGGGTCCTCAACTCGGCCCAACGACCCGAACAGCGTGACATAATCCTGGAAGAACGGGAGAAACAGCCCGTAGGCCACGGCGCCGGTGCCGCCCGCCAGGACGACGGTCACGAAGGCGCGCGGCAGGAGGTCGAAGGCGCGGGCGGCGACCCAGACCGAGACGGCCACCAGAGCGAGATAGACCGGCACGTCCCAAATGTTGGTCGCGCTGAGCGTGCCGAGCCCGAGCGCCGCGATGCCCAGCCGGAGTCCGACGGCGAACCGGGGTGACCGCTGGCCTCGCCCCCCGGCGACCGCCAGGGTGAGGAGGCGGGGCTCTTTGGCCAGAGCGTAGGCAGCGGCGATCACCAATACCGTGATCGGCAGGGCGACCACATGCGCGTGCAGGTCCGCGTAGAGTCCGGTGAAGTAGGGGAACTCGGTGATCACGTTCGGGATCGCCCGGCTACCGGACCAGGTGTAGTACCCGAATCCGTCGCCGATCCCGGTCGCCGGCGCGTCCAGGAACGAGAAGAAGGCGGTCAGGTTGCCGATCCCCACCATCAGCAGGGCGCCGAGCACGCCACCGGGGATCGCCATCGACCGGCGGCCACTGAGGTCGCGGGCGAGTGCGGCGGCAACGGAGAACGCGGCGCTGGCAAGGAGGGCGATCATGGTCGGCTGGGCGAGGTTGAAGGCGATCTCACTCGGGATGCCGGCGAGCTTCATCATGAACGCGACCAGGTAGATCCCATAGTAGTAGTAGTTGATGTAGCCCTGAGAGAACCACGGATCGAATGGGGTGAAGTGGGCACTGCGCAGGATCGCGTTGAGGTGGGCGAACTCCATCGGCTTCTCGCCGCCCCAGATCGGGTGCCAGCTGTCGGGGTTATAGAACCTGAAGGCCAGGAAGAGGGCGAACGCGCCCCAGAACACACCCTCCGCCCACCGCGCGGTGGCCGGCCGGCCCGGCTGGCTGCGCCACAGGGCGCGCCCTCCTCGCCAACGGAGCCGGATCGTCCACCCGAGGGCCGCTACCCCTGCGACCGCCAGCCACGACCAGATCGCCCGGAAGGCGAAGACCTCGACGCTGGCGCCGAACCAGACCACGAAGCCCGCGATGACCAGGGTCACGATCCGGGTCAGACCCCAGCCGCCGTCGGCGAACCGGGCAAAGGCCATGCTCGCCAGCGGCCAGCCAGCGACCTGGAGGACCACGAGGAGGGCGACCCAGGCGATGAGGGCGCCCGGCGTCGAGCCGGTGACCGCGGCACTCCAGCGGGCGTCATCGACCACCGGGAGGGACCCGACCGGGTCGTCGAGGAGGAGGTCATCGTCCGGCGGGTAGCGGGTCGGCGAACTGGCCTGGAGGCTGGCATCGCTGAACTGGGAGAGGAACGCCAGCCGGGTCACCGCCTCCCGCTTTGCGAAGATCCAGACATGGGGGTGGTCGTAGTT
This sequence comes from Chloroflexia bacterium, assembly GCA_013698285.1. Lineage (GTDB taxonomy): Bacteria > Chloroflexota > Chloroflexia > Thermomicrobiales > UBA6265 > JACCVE01. The sequence goes on from JACCVE010000333.1 coordinate 2,123, forward strand.
GAGCCAGGCCTCGTCGGCACTGTCGTCGGCGAATGTGACCGGTCCGAGGCGAGGATAGTTCGTCGCCTCGTAGACCAAGTCGAAACCGAGTGCCTCGTCGTGCATCAACTTGAAGAACTGGCCCTGGACGGGGTAGCGCCAGGGCATATTGGCGATCCCCGTCGGGACGCGGTTCGACGAGATGACGAAGTAGTCGATGTTGGCCAAATGGTCGTAGAGGTTCGCTTCGACTTCCCGGTCGGCGGTCACGAGCAGTTCCGCCGCCAGCGTCTCCCAGACGACCGACGGCGCCGCGGCACCGTCGATCCGGAGCAATCGGCCGAGCTCGCCCGTCGCCGCCTTCAATCCCCCCGCCGACGGGGAGATGCTGGCGCTGGCCTCCTCGACCGCCCCGGCGAGGGTGCCCGGGTCATCGACACGACCGCTGCCCGCGAGTCGCTCGATCGCCAGGGCGGCGAGCCGGTAGTCCCCCTGCTCGATCGCGCTGCCGACCGAGCGTGTCCCCTCGATCGACGAGAACGCGGCTCCAACGAGGGCCAGATCCCGGTGTGACGGCGCATCGGTATAGAAGTTGAAGCTCTGGCGTTGATATTGTCGGTCCGTATTCGTGATGCCGGGCCCGAATTCGACCGGAAGGGTATCGTCCCAGTCCAGGCCATTGATCACGCTGCCCGCCGGGACGTTCTCGTACAACCACCGGGATGCGGCGAGCCGGGGGTGCTCCCCGGCAAAGATGGCCGAGAATGCGACGCCCCATAGGGCGATCCCCGCCACCAGGGATGCCCCGACCAGCCCGCCGCCGATCCGTCCCACCAGCCCGCCGGCCCATCTCCAGAGTTGGTCGATAGCCAGGGCGGCCGTCACGGCCAGGACGGGTGCGAGCGGGGCGAGGTACCGGATGAACTTGCTCTCGGGCAAGAAGATGACCAGCCCGTAGGCCCCCAACCAGGTCAGCAGGACCCAGGCAGCGATGCCGCGACCCCGGACCAATCGCATCACCAACAGGGCGACCCCAGCGACGCCCAGCAGGCCGGCGAATGGGCCGAATCCCCATCGGACGAACTGTTCGAGGTGATAGGTGAAGCGGGACGTGCCAACGTATTGGCGGGTGAACGGTACGTCGATGTAGCCCCGGTGGATGTCGGCCTGTTCCGAGAACGAGGCCCAGAACACGTCGGGCCGGGCCAGGGCATAGGGCTCGAAGATGGCGAAGGCAATCAGGGCGGCGATCCCGGCCACGCCCGCCCGCTCCGGCGCGGCGGCGAACAGCAGCAGGCCCCGCTCACCCGCCCGCCAGCGGCGGGCGAGGTCGTAGAGGAGGGCCACCGCGATCACGGCGCCGAGTGCGAAGACACTGCCCTTGGTCGCCAGCGACAACCCGAGGCCCGCCCCGGCCAGGGCGAACATCTTGACTGACCCGGACGAGGCGGCGTGGATCGAGAACAGCAAGGTCAGGGCGACGAAGAAGGTCAGCCAGCTGTCGGTCGTGAAAAAATGGGCGAGCTGGATCGACATCGGGGCGGCGGCGGCGACGATCGCGGCCAGGAGCCCCACCCGGCGCGAGACCAGGGCCTTGCCGAGGAAGTAGGTGACCAGCACCGTGCCGGTGTCGAGCAGGACCGAAAAGAAGCGGCCGAGCAGGTAGACCCGGTCGCGCCAGTGCCAGTCGTCCCCCGTCACCTGGGTCAGGACCTCGGCGGCGACCTCGGTGACGTACAGCGGCAGCGTGCCATAGGCGAACGAGCGCGGCTCGCCGGTGGCTGGGTCGTCCGAGCGCGGGTTCAGGCCGCTCAGGCCCGGGTCAAGTAGGTCGTCGACCGGGAGGGGCCATTCCAGGTGCAGACGGCCGATCATCACGTAGTCGATGATGAACCGCTCGTCCGGGTGGAGCGACTGCCCCTCGTCCCAATCGAGTCCGAACAGGCGCACCGCCAGCGCGGCCAGCACCACGACGGCCAGCGCCAGCCGGATCGGCAGTGAGCCCGGTGACCGGGGAGACCATTGGGGCAGAGAGGTTTGTATCATGTCCCCGCCATTCTAGTGTGCCGCCGGGGATGGGTCGAGGGGCGGAGAGGGTCCGGATGGGCCCGTTCGGGTCGAGGTGCCGGGAGGTCGTGACATGAGGGAGGGAGCCGAACGCGAACGAGGTACTCGCGTCGTCTACTTCGGCACGCCCGCCTTCGCCGTGCCCGCGCTGCGGGCCCTCGCCGGGCGGGACGGGTTTGACGTGGTTCTCACCGTGTCGCGGCCCGACCGGCCGGCCGGGCGTGGTCAGCGCGTTCAGACGTCGGAGGTCGCGGCGGCCGCCAGCCAACTCGGCATCCCGCTCTTCCAGCCCGAATCCCTCCGGACCGCCGCGACCCGCGATCGGCTGGCCGCCGCGGGAGCTGACCTCTTCGTCGTCGCGGCATATGGCCAGATCTTCGGGCCGAAGGTGCTGGCGCTGCCGCGGGTCGCCTGCCTCAACGTGCATGCCTCATTGCTCCCCAAGTACCGGGGCGCCAGCCCAATCGCCGCCGCGATCGCCGCGGGAGACACCAGGACGGGCGTTTCCTTGATGGTCATGGACGAGGGGCTCGACACGGGGGACGTCATTGAGACCGTCTCCGTCCCGATCACGCCCGACGCGACCACCGCGTCCCTGTCAGAGGACCTCGGCGACGCCGCCGCGGGGATGGTGACGGACACGACCCGTCGCTTCCTGACCGGTGAGCTGGTCCCGGTGCCGCAGCGCGGCGCGGCCTCGCTGACCCGGCCGCTGGTCAAGGCTGACGGATGGCTCGACTGGTCGCGCCCCGCCACTGACCTGTCGTGCCAGGTCCGGGCAATGTGGCCATGGCCCCGGGCCTGGACGACCGTCGCCGGTGCCGGGACTCCGGTGGTGATGCAGGTCCATGCCACGACGGCCGTACTGACCGGCGCACCCGGCGGTCCCGGCGCACCCGGCACCGTCGTCTCGATCGACGACGCCCCGGTGGTCGTCACGGCCCGGGGCCTCCTGAGGCTCGATGTCGTGCAGTTTCCCGGAGACGGCCCGAAGCCCGGCCGGGCGATGCTCCGGGCCGGTCGGATCGGCCCCGGCAGTCTCATTGGCGCCGAGGAAGACGGCCCGGCTGACCGGCTCGCCCTGGTGGTTCCGGTGACCGGGTGATCTCGGGTCCAATTCGGTCACGGGAGCCGCCCGGTCGCGACCCTCCCTCGTTCATCGGTGACCCGGTCGCCAGTTTGCCCTCGCGACGGCTCGGATCGTGAGGCGAGGCTGGGTCCACCGTGAGTCGCTTCGCATGACGATTCGCCATGGCGGCCAACGTTTCGGCAGAGTGGGGTCCAGATCGGGCCACGTGACCCAAAATCCGTCCCCGCTTCCCCACGGCTCACAAAATACGCATAACGAAGATTGTGCGAAATAGTGTGGGCGGGCGGCGTGACAGTCTCCCATGATGGCGATATACTTCCCGGCCCTAAGCGACACGCTTCTCGTCGGTATGAGGGGCATCGGATGGATCTGCTCGATCGTATGCTGGGGCACGACCAATGGGCCTCGGCACGTCTCCTGGACCTGAGCCGCGGCCTGACCGACGCACGGATGGATCAGCCGTTCGACGTCGGGCACCGGACGTTGCGCGCGACGTTCGAGCACATGATCTCCAGCGTCGCGTTCTGGACCGCGATGATGGCCGGGCAGCGGGTCGATGTCCAGCCAGACGACCACTTGCTGGCCGCGCTCATCGACCGCCACAAGTTCTCCCACGCGGCGTTTGCGGCCTTCGCGCGCGGAGTGCGCGATGAGCGGCGCCTGGATGACACGTTCGTTGATCACATCGGCGGGCGGATGACGTTGGGCGGCGGGATCATCCATGTCGTTCTCCACGACGCGGAGCACCGCGACGAGGCGCTACACATCCTCCGACGCCTCGGCGTGTCCGACCTGCCCGAAGTCGATCATGCGATCTGGGACCTGACGGCTCGGGGCGCCTAGCCGGTCGGGCCATGCGGGCCCAACCTTTCCCCCGGGCCCGCAGCGTGGCTTCCCACCGGTGTCGTCCGCTGTTGTATGGTCGTTGTGGCATTGACGCTGACCATCCTTCACATGCGGTCGATGTCTAGATAACGATCATCGAGAAATGTATTCATCATGTCGTAGATAACATCAGTATGACCTGTTTGCCGTCGCGAGAAACCCTGTATATCAGTCACCCAATCCCATCGTCATGATGGTCGAGGACGACGAGTCGCGCGCCGTTTGGTGTGCCCACCATTCCACCGCTGCGAACATATTCAGTCTATCAATGGTCTGGCGGGCGAAAGCGCCCACTTCCCAATGTGCCCCGGTCGACAGCGACACTCCCACCGAGACGGAGCACACCGCCGGCCGGTCCATTCGCCACCGGCGGGATGACGCATGGCGACTGATCCGCATGGATCATGGCGCGGACACCCGGTTGCCGCGTCGTCTCCCCGCGCCCCGGACGTATCATTGGGCCCATGCACCGACTTCACCGTGACGCCTCGGCCTCGGCGGGACACCGGATCCGATGAGACGCTCCACCATCGATCGCTCTCACGCACCGGCGCCGGCGGAACGCTCGACCGCCCATGCGGATGCTCCCCCCATATCCGGGTGGCTCTTGAACGCGCTGGTCTTCGTCGGGGGGGTCACCAGCGTCGGCATCGAGCTGGCCGCCTCGCGGTTGATCGCCCCGTACTTCGGCGACTCCACCTTCATCTGGGCCAACCTGATCGGCGTCACCCTGGCCTTCCTCTCCCTGGGCTACTGGGCCGGTGGCCGTCTCGCGGACCGGTATCCCCGACCGGCCTTGCTTTTCCTACTCACCACGGCCGCGGCGGTCGCCGCGGCGCTGATCCCCTGGCTGTCCCGTCCGATCCTGTCCGCGTCGCTCGATGCCTTCGACAGCGTCGCCGTCGGTGCCTTCTACGGATCGCTCGTCGGGGTGCTCCTCCTGATCGCGGTTCCGGTGACGTTGCTCGGCGTCGTCTCGCCCTTCGCGATCCGGCTCCGCACCCTCGACGCCCGCGCCGCCGGCCATGCTGCCGGCAACACCTACGCGCTCTCGACCGTCGGATCGATCCTCGGCAGCTTCTTGCCCGTGGTGGTGCTGGTTCCCTGGGTCGGTACGCGGCGCACCTTCCTGATTCTGGCCACGTTGCTGCTGGTGCCCTCCCTGGCCGGGCTCCTCCTGACCCGTGACCGCGCGATCACGGCGGGAGCCGTCGTCGTGGCCGTGGCGACCCTGGCCTTCGCCTGGTCGGGGACGGATGCGGCGATCCGTCCCGCCGAACGAGGCGAACTCCTCCACGAAGAAGAATCACGATACAACTACATCCAGGTGGTCGAAGAGGACGGGGTGCGGTACCTGGTCCTCAACGACGGCCACGCCGTCCATTCCATCTACGACCCAGACGCCCTCCTCACCGGCGGACCGTGGGACTACTTCATGGTCGGTCCCCTCTTGGTCGCCCACGACGACGCCCCCGAGCCGGAGTCCGCCCTGATGATCGGCCTGGCCGGGGGCACGGCCGCCCGGCAATTGATCGCCGCCTATCCGGCGATCGAAGTCGTCGGGGTCGAGTTGGACCCACGCGTCATCGCGGTCGGCCGGGACTACTTCGCCCTCGACCAACCCAACATCGAGGTCGTCGCGGCGGACGGGCGCTACTATCTGCAGACGACTGATCGCACCTTCGACGTGATCGGGGTCGACGCCTACCGGCAGCCATACATCCCGTTCCACCTGACGACCGTTGAGTTCTTCGAGGAAGCCGTGGATCATCTCTCCCCGGACGGTGTCGTCGTGGTCAACGTTGGCCGGACGGAGACCGACTATCGCCTGGTCGAGGCGCTGGGCACGACGATGGCGGCGGTCTTTCCCCACGTCGTGGCCATCGATGTCGAGCGATACAACAACACGATATTGGTCGGCTCGCTGGTCCCGCTGAGCGCCGGTGCGCTCGGGACGAACGCGGCCCGGCTCGTCGCCGATTCGCCCGCCCGGACCGTGGCGGACGCGGCTCTGGGATCCGGCTCGGTACGGGACTTCCGGCCACCCGGCGAGGCGTTCACCGACGACCATGCCCCCGTCGAACGGGTGGTCGACCAGATCATCGTCGAGGCCGCCCGCGAACGGGGGGATGAATGACCGCCACCTCTCGAATCCCATCGGCCCGCGATCTTCGCGAGCGCCTCTGGCAGGCGTCGAATCTCTCCAGCGTGCCCGGCATCCGCCATGGCGCTACGGGCCGCGTGCCTGGGAGCGACCTGGCTGAGGGCAACATCGGATACGGCCCTCCCCGCGACCGTGACCTCGCCTGGGCATGGCGCCAGCGGTGGGCGGCGGTGATCGGCATCGAACCGGAACGGTTGGTGGCAGCCCGGCAGATCCACGGAACGGCGGTGCTCCGGGTGGTCGCCGCCGATGCTGGACGGGGCGCCCATCCCGGTAGCGAGCCAGCCGGCACGGCGGACGCCCTGGTGACCGATGTCCCCGGACTGCCCCTGCTGTCGCTCCACGCCGATTGCCAGCCTATCTTCTTCGTCGATCCGGTCAAGCGGGTGGTCGGCATCGCCCACGCCGGGTGGCGGGGGGTGGTCGCCGACATCGCCGCCGCGACGGTCCGGGCGATGCGGGATCAGTTCGGCACCGATCCGGCGACCTTGCAGATCGGGCTCGGTCCCGCGATCTCGGGAGGCCGGTATCAAGTCGGACTCGAGGTCATGGACGCCTGGCGGGCGACGGCGGGCGAACTGGCCGAGGCGGCGATCACCACTCACGGCACCCAGTTCCGGTTCGACATCTCGGCCGCGAATTGGTCCCTGCTGATCCGGGCGGGTGTACCGCCGGAGAACATCGTGACCGCTGACGTCTGCACGGCGACAGACGGCGACCGGTGGTTTTCGCACCGTGGCCAGGGACCGACGACCGGCCGGTTCGGCGCCATCATTTCCCTGGCCGGGGAGGGAACGAGCGGATGACGGGCGACGATTCACTCGCTGTCGCCTACGCCGCCATCCAGCGGCGGGTGAGCGAGGCGGCAACGAGGGCAGGGCGCGACCCCGCCACAGTGTCTGTGATGGCCGTCACCAAGACCCGGGGCCGCGCCACGGTCGATGCGGCACTCCGGCTCGGGATCACCTCGCTGGGGGAGAACCGGGTCCAGGAGGCCCGCGACAAGTTCGGCGGCGACCCGGTGCCGGACGGGGTCGTCCTGAGCCTGATCGGGTCGCTCCAGACCAACAAGGCCAAGCAGGCCGTGGCGCTGTTCGACCTGATCGAGTCCGTCGACCGGGTCTCGCTGGTCGAGGCGCTGGCCAGGGCGGCGGCAGACAGGACATCACCATTGCCCGTCCTGATCCAGGTCAATGTCGCCGCCGAGGCGCAAAAGGCCGGCTGCGCTGTCGAAGACGCGGGCCGGCTCGCGCTGGCGGTCGCCGCGACCAAGGTTCTCCTCCCCGTTGGGGTCATGACGATCGCCCCGCTGGTCGAGGACGCGGACGATGTCCGGCCGGTATTCCGGACCCTGCGACAGCTCAGGGATACCGTCCGGGAGAGCGTGCCCACGCTCGAGGCCCTATCGATGGGGATGTCGAACGATCTCGACGTCGCGATCGAGGAAGGGGCCACCGCGGTCCGTGTGGGCCGAGCCTTGTTCGGCGACCGCGGCTGACCGAGAAGGACACCCGGGCCAGACGCGAACCTCGGTCGGGGCAGCCGCGCTGGCACCCGGGCGCGGTCCCATGCGACCATGGTCCCCCCGCGATGTTAGGACGAGACCTGGTCGCCAGGCAAGACGCCGGTCATCGTCGGTCTCGGGCGCTATCCCGGACAATCGACCCGGTAAGGAGAGGTCGCGTCGCGATGGAGACGGTCTGGGTCCAGAGTCTCGGCAGCGGCAGCGCGGGGAACGCGCTCGTGTTCCACGCTGGCGGGCGGGCGGTGCTGATCGACCACGGCATTTCTCCCCGAGCGCTGCGCACGGCTCTCGCGATCCACGGACTCGCGCCGGCTGACCTCGACGCGATCCTGATCACCCACGAGCACACCGATCACGTCCATGGCCTGCGCGCCGGTCTCCTCACGACGGCCTGTCCGGTCGTGGGGACTGAGGGTACCCTCGCGCACCTACCGACCACCCGGGGTAGATCGCTGGTGGCGGGACCGGGCCAGTCGCTCGCCATCGGAACGTGGGAGATCACCGCCTTGCCCGTATCCCATGACGCGGCCGCCCCCTCTGGCTTCTCGGTCGCGAGTCACGGGGTGCGATGCACTGTTCTGACCGACCTCGGCGAACGGTCGGGCATGGCCGGGGAGTATCTCGCCGCCTCCGACCTGCTGGTGATCGAGGCGAACCACGACGCGGCCATGCTCCGGTCCGGCCCCTACCCGGCCCACCTCAAGTCGCGGATCGCCTCCGGCCGGGGACACCTCAGCAACGACCAGGCTGGGACATGGCTCGGTGACGTGCTGGGCGGGAGTTCAGCTCCCCGACTCGTCTGGCTCGCCCACCTGTCCCAGACCAACAACCGGCCAGGAGTGGCGGTCGAGGCGGTCACGCGAGCGGCCAGCGCCTCTGGCGCTGACCTCCGGCCGGTCGCCCTGCCGCGCCGCCAGGCGGGGCCGGTCTGGCGGCCGACGGATCCGCTGCCCAGTGGCACCGCGCCCATCCCGCGCCAGATGTCGTTGTCGCTGCCGACAGCCTGACATTCGAGTACACGGCCAATGATGGGATGTGGCGCGGGGCGACCCGCGTCGCGAACGGATTCCGGGTACCGGTGCGGGTGCCGCTGGCGGGCCCGTATACTCGGGGGACCAGGACGGTGCGATCGTTGGTCGGGGCTGTCACGTGACCCTCCCAACGTCCCTCACCTCCCAGCCGTCAGCCGGCGCCTCCCCGACCAGCGAAGGAACCCTCGACCGTGTCCGCCCTCCTCCTCGTCCACGACAGGCTCTCGATCTCGCTCCTGCTCTTCATGGCCGTCCTCGGTGCCTGGGGCATCTTGGCATATATCCGCGGAGAGACCCTATCAGGCAGTCTCGCCGGGGCGTTCGTAATCGGTCAAGGATTGATCGTGGTCCAGATCCTGGCCGGGGTCGCCCTGGTCGTGGCCGGGGCCGCCCCGGCTGAGTCGACCCATTACTTATATGGGGCGACGGCGATCCTCGTCCTCCCATTCGTCTGGTCGTTCCTGCGCGACCGCGACCAGCGCAAAGCGCTGCTCCTCTATAGTGTCCTGGCACTGTTCATCGCCGGCCTAGCCGTACGCGGGATAACGACCGGCGGGGGCTGAAAGCGGATCAAATCAAGCGCGGGACGACACGCCCGTGACGTGGGCGACGACATCAGGACCGTCGATAGGGCCCGATGTCGTCAACGACTCCGACGTTCGCGAAACAACATCCAGTTTTCTCCTATTGACGTGCCGCTACACTGCGCGTACAATGCGACCGTACAGCATCGTGTCGCGTCAAGTCGCCGTGGGCCGTGCCGCGAGGTGAAAGGAGACACCGTGGAGGCAGAACGCCCGGATTATGATGAGGTGATCGACCAGGCATTGCTCCTGGTCTACAGTCACTATCACCGGTACGTGGCACAGTTGAAGCCCGGGGCGTTCACGTCGATCCCGATCGAGGAGCTCCGGGCCGGTCCGCTCGGCGAGAACCTCACTCGGCTGGCGAAGATCGCCCGTGGTCAGGTCCGGGAAAGTAAGGAAGATGTCCTTGACGCGATCGAGGCCGTCGTCCAACTGTTGTTCTGGCCGAGCGCGGCCGACGACTACACCGTGCCCCGGTCCTTCTGGGATACCGAGTTGGGCCGGATGATGGCCCTCGCCAAGTACAGGGCGTTCGAGCCGGGCGAACTCGTCAGCATCGGCAATGCCGCCCAGCAGCTCGGCGTCGCTCGCCCGACGATCTATCGCTGGATGGACGACCGGACGTTGAACTATGTCCGGGACGACATGAGCGGCCGAACGTTTGTCGTCCGGCGGGATATCGACAACCTGAAGCGGGTCGTTCAAGACTGGGACGGCGACACCGTCTAACGGTTTGCCGTCCGATCGGTCGACTTGAGGGCAGTGCCGCCCGTGTGGACCCGAAATGGTCCGTCTCCTGCACGACGGTGCCGCCCGGGGTACGACCCGATCAGCAGATGATTCGCGCGACGCGACGGAGCCGCCATGACCCCATGGCGGCTCTGACGAATCTGCCCGCCTGGCCCCGCGGTGGCGACTCGACCCCCGGCCTCGCCGATCGCATCGCCAGATTTGGATCGGCGCGTCAGGTGCCGAGACCTTTTCTCTCCTGGTCACCCGCCAGAGTGCGGGACCCCACGACGCGACCCCCTGCCAGGTAGTCTCGCGGCACCCGCCGGGAGATGCCGGTCACGAGCTCATAGGCGATCGTCCCGAGCAATTCGGCCACGCTGGCAAACGTGGGCTCTCCCCGCTCGCCGGTCCCGACCACGTCGACCACCGTGCCGACCGTGGTCCGCCCTCCCGGTGGGAGCCCGACCACGGTCTGGTCCATCGAGACGCGACCCAGGACCGGGACACGCGTTCCCCCGATCGCCATCTCGCCCACGTTGGAGAGCGCCCTCGGGAATCCGTCGGCGTAACCGATCGGCACCAGGGCAGCCACACCTGGCGTCTCGGCCTGGTACGTCCGTCCATATCCGACGGTATCACCGGCCGCGAGGGGAACCAGGCGGGATACGGTCGAGCGGATCGACATGGCCGGAGCATACCCAAGCGGCAAGGGCTGTCCCGCCGCCGGGGCGATCCCGTAGAGGGCCACACCGAGCCGGACCATCTCCACTGGCACGTCGAGCGACCGAAAGATCCCGGCGCTGTTCGCGACGTGGACGGTGCCGACGGGCACCGCGTCCTCGGTCAGGCGATGGAGCGCTCGAGTGAAGATGGCGACCTGTTCGGCGACGAAGTGGCTGTCTTGGTCGTCAGCGTCGGCGAGGTGTGTGTAGACGCCGCCCAGGCGCAGCGACGGGAGGTCTGCCGCCAGCCGAGCGGTGGCCACGAAGTCGCCTTCCGTCGCGCCGAAGCGGCGCATGCCGGAATCGAGTTTGAGGTGGACGGTGGCGGGACCCCTGTTCCCCGAGGTGGCGACGGTGGCGACCAGGCGAAGGAAATCAGGACTCGCTATCGTCAGTGTTAATCGTTGGTCAAGTGCGGTCTCCACCTCGCCGGGAGAGATCGGCCCGAGCACCAGGATCGGGGCGGTGAGCCCTGCTCGCCGCAGTTCTGTCCCCTCGTCCACCGTCGCGACGGCCAACTCGGCGGCGCCGGCCCCGATCGCGGCCCTACCAACCCAACTCGCCCCATGGCCGTAGGCATCCGCCTTGACGACCGCCATCACCCGGACATCCGGTCCGACGATCGACATCGTGGCGGCGACGTTGCCAGCGATCCTGTCGAGGTCGATCTCCGCCCACGTCGGGCGTCCCGACCGCCGCGTGGTGAACGCGGACATCGCGGGTCTGGCGGAATCCCTTCCCCGCTCCCCCACCCTGGTTAACGGCTCGCGCTCTCGAGCGACGCGATGACCCGGACCAGGTCGGACCTCGTCACCAGGCCGACGATCCTGTTGCCCGCGTCGACGACCGGGACCGTGCTGATCCTTCGCTCGACCATCAGCGTGGCGGTCTCGGCCAGCGTCGCGATGTCGCGGACACTGTAGACCGGGGCGGTCATCAGCTCACCGGCCGTGATCGCGAAGACGTGCCGCACCTCCTCGTCGAAGTCCCGGCCGCCATCAGCGACGAAGATCCCGTCGAGGAAGGGGATCACGGGTGGCACGTCGACCGCGGCCTCCCGGGCGATCACGTCCCACTCGGTGATGATCCCCACGAGGACATCGCCGTCCAACACCGGCACGCCGGACAGGTCCTCGCTGGCGAGCAGGCGAGCGACCTCGGACACGGTCGTCGATGGGGCGACGGTCGGGACATCCCGCCGCATCACGCGCCGGATCGATGGCTCGTCGGCCTCGCTCGTCCCTGTGTCTCCGCCAGCCGACTCAGTCACAGGACCCCTCCTTGTCCGACCTTGCGCTCCAGGATGGCGATCTCGGCGGCTATGGCAAGTGGCAGGTCGCTGGCGACCAGGCCGAGGATCCCCGTGCGCGGCACGAGCGACTCGGCCGCCATCGAACCCAGGTAGACGGCGAGCCCGGCTGCGTCGAGCGGAGAGAGCCCCTGGGCCAGAAACGCGGCGATGGTCCCCGCCAGCACGTCACCCGTACCGGCCGTCGCCAGGGCGGGCGACGCCGTCGGCGCCACCAGCACCACGTCGCCATCGGTGACGACCGTCTGGCCATACTTTGACACGACGACCTGCCCTGCCCGGCGGGCGAGGGCGACCGCCCGCCCGACCGGGTCGGCGACCACCTCCGCGGTGTCGATGCCCGCCAGGCGGCCGAGTTCCCCCGGATGTGGGGTAAGGACCGCGCGCAGCCCGATCAGGAGCGACGGCCAATCCTCCTGGGCCGCGAGCCAGTTCAACCCGTCGGCGTCGATCACCATCGGCATCGGGTCCCGTTCTGGCGCCTCGGCTATGGCGGTGCTCTCCACGACCTCGCGCTTGGCAGCCGGCATGTCGAACCCCAGCGACGACGCGGCGGGCCTGGCAGTCTCCGCCGTGCCGAAGAACGCTCGCAGGAGGCCGGACGCCGCCTCGTCGTCGCCCAGGCCGGGCCCGACCAACACGGCCTTGCACTCGACCATCGCTTCCCGGATCGCGATGACCGCCTGCCGGGCCCCGGTTAACGATTCGGTCTCGGGCAACAGGACGAAGGTGGCTTCGGGCACGAGCCCGACGAGCGGCCCGACGATCGAGCGAGGCACCGCCATCCGGACGATCCCGGCCCCCCCGCGTTGGGCCGCCATCGCCGCCAGCCCGGCCGCCCCGACGTAGGTCGGAGCCCCACCGATGACCAGGAGCCCGCCGACCTCCCACTTGTGGGTGCCGACCTCCCGCCGGGGCAATCGGGTTCGGGCCCACGTGGCAGTCAACGTTTCGGGCTGCCCGCCGTTCGCGGGCGACGTCTCCGGTTCACTCGTCACCGGGCTCGCCTGGTTCGCCTGGTTCGCCGGATCATGCGTCGACATCGTTCTCCCGTCCCATCATGTGTCGTAGACTGTGATCGCTCTCTCCAGCCACCCCCCGGATGCCGACCACGAAGGCCATCGCATCGGTGCGGCTGTGGGTCATCGATACGCTGAAGTGGTGCAGGCCCAGGAGTTCGGCGCGGAGCGCGGCACGGTCGTGGAGGATCAGGACCGGTTTTCCTCGCCGATTGCTCAGGATCTCCATCTCTCGCCAGTGGACGCCCCGGATCCCCAAACCCAACGCCTTGGACGTGGCCTCCTTGGCCGCAAAGCGGGCCGCCAGTTCGGGGACCCGGGTCGCGTAGCGCTCCCGCTCCCGCGCAGTATAGACGCGGTTCAGGAACCGGTCGCCGAAATCGTGCAGTGCCCGGGCGATGCGACCGATCTCGATCAGGTCGACCCCGATCGCCACCTCACCGCTTCCCTCCGGATCAAAATTGGGTTCATAGGGTACCCACCCGTTCACGGGTTCCGTCCTCTCCCGGCGGCCGTCTCGCCGGGCTCCCACGCCTTCACACCGGTGTTCGGCGGCGTCATGCCGTCACCACCCCCTCGGCCGGCACGTCATACCCGACGGGACGGTACCGGTCGGCGAACTCGGCATGGGCCGCGGCGAACTCGCCCGCGTCGATCGCCGCTCGGATCATTTCCATCTGACGACCGAGGAATCGAAGGTTATGTTCACTCGCCAGGCGCATGCCGAGGATCTCTCCGGTCCGGAACAGGTGATGCAGGTAGGCCGCCGTGAACCCCGAGCAGGTCCGGCAGTCACAGGTGGGATCGACTGGCGCGTGGATGTCTCTCCACCGGGCGTTCCGGATGTTGACGCGCCCCTCGGGCGTGAACAGCGCGGCGTTGCGGGCCAACCGGGTCGGTAACACGCAGTCGAACAGGTCGACGCCCCGGGCCACCCCGTTCCAGAGGTCCTCGGGCGATCCGACGCCCATGAGGTACCGTGGCCGCTCGACCGGGAGGTGCGGCACCGTCACCTCGATCATCGCCAGCATCTCGTGCTTGGTCTCCCCGACCGAGAGGCCCCCGATCGCACAGCCCGCGATCTCCCGCGACCCGACGAACTCGGCACTGTGGCGCCGGAGCTCGGGGTCCATCCCCCCCTGGCAGATGCCGAACAGCGCGACTCCCCGCCCCGGTCCGCCCTCGATCCGGAAGGCCTCCACGCACCGGTCCAGCCAACGGTGCGTGCGGTCCATCGCGACCCGAACATCTGGCGCGGCGGCCGGCAGCCCGACCACGTGGTCGAGCGCCATCACGATGTCGGCCCCGAAGCCCAGCTGCAGTCCCATCGCCCGCTCCGGCGAGAGGTCGTGCGGGCTGCCATCGACGTGCGACCGGAAGCGGACCCCCGCCTCGGTGATCCGCCGGGTATTGGCCAGGCTGAAGACCTGAAACCCACCGCTGTCCGTCAAGATCGGGCCGTCCCAGCGCATGAAGTGGTGCAGTCCGCCCGCTTCGCGCAACAGGTCGGGGCCGGGCCGGAGCATCAGGTGGTAGGTGTTGCAGAGCAGGATCTGGGCGCCCGTCGCGGCCACCTCGACCGGCAGCAATGTCTTCACCGTCGCCTGCGTGCCGACCGGCATGAACGCCGGCGTGTCGATCGCCCCGTGGGGGGTGACGACGAGCCCGGTCCGCGCGGAGGTGCGGCCGTCCTGGCATCGCACGGCGAACGAGAACGGCGTTGCCGGAGCGGTCACTGGCCGGTCAGGCCCGGGCGCGATTATAGGGAGCCGCCGCTCGCCGTTGACGCGCCCGGGCGAGGGCCGAATCGTCGCCGGTCGGGGGCGGAACCACGATCGCACTGGTCAGGATCGGGTCGTCGTCCCGTTCATCGGTCCGGCGAGCCGATCGGGGAACCGGCCGGACCGGCGCCGGGGCGGTGAAGTCGAGTTCGATCAGGTCCGCCAGAGGGTCGGCCTTCGACGCCTTCGGGGCGGCGGGCACGGTGGCCTTCACGGCTTTCGTGGTGCTCGCCTTGGCCGCGGTCGTCGTGCCGCTCGCCTTGGCCGTGCCGGTGCCCAGGGCTTTGGCGGTGGCCGAACTCGCCGACTTGCCCGCCGCCCGCGTGGTCGCAGTCCCCGACTTCGCGGCGGTCTTGGACGCACTGCCGAACTTCTTGCCGCCGCCCAGGTCCCGCTCGACGCTGCGGCCGACACTCTCGACCTGGGAGCGCATCCCCTTGAGGTCCCGGTCCAGCGTCCGCCGCAACTCGCCCGCCCCGGCCTCGTTGAGGCTCTTGGAGAACTCGCCGGTCAAGTCGTCCGACATCTTGCGGAAGTCCCGGACCCAGCGTCCCACCTGGCCCGCCACCTCCGGGAGCTTGCTCGGCCCGAAGAAGACCAGGATCACGACCACGATGATCATGATCTCGCCCGTGCCGATCCCGAAGACGTTCATGGTCGCGTCCGTCCCGTGCTCACCACACCTGACCGTCGGCCGAGTAGAATCATGGCCGGAGTATAGCATCCGGACCGGGCTTGCCCGGTCGTGAGGTGACGCACCGGCGATTGGCCGGAATCACGGTGGAGATGGGCAGACCGCGATGAAATTGGTCGTTGGGTTGGGCAATCCCGGCCCGGAGTATGCCAAGACCCGCCATAATCTCGGGTTCATGGTGGTCGACGAGCTGGCTCGTCGGGCCGCGGCGGATGGCGCCAAGCGACGCTTTCGGGCCGACGTGGTGACGACGACCTTGGCAGGTGAGAGTGTCACCCTGGTCAAACCACAGACGTTCATGAACCTCAGCGGCCACGCGGTCCGGGAGGCCCGCTCGTGGTTCAAGGTCGGGCCCGAGGATCTCCTCATCGTCTACGACGATCTCGATCTCCCCTTCGGCTCACTGCGGCTGAGGACGGGCGGTACCGCTGGCGGCCACAACGGGCTGACCTCCATCATCGAGCAGCTCGGCACCCCGGCGATCCCCCGCCTGCGGATGGGTATCGGCCGAGGCGCCGGCGTCGCTCGCTCGCGCGTGTTGAGCCGGTTCTCGGCCACGGAAGAGGGTCACCTGGCCGCGTTCGTCGGAACCGCCGCCGACGCGGTGACGACCTGGGCCGGCCAGGGTATCCTGGCGGCGATGAACGCCCACAACGGGACCGCCTTGCCGCCGGAGACCGTCCCGGTAGCCAAGGAACGCCAAGGGGTCACACCGTGATGCCCATTCTACGAGACGCTGAGGCGGCGACCCACCGTATCGCCCAGGACGTCTCCCTGCGCCAGGTGGTCGTGGTCGGGGCCGGCACCATGGGGGCCGGGATCGCCGGCGTCTTCGCCCGCGCGGGTTGGGTGACCTGGCTCCACGATGTCGATCCGGCGGTGATCGAGCGCGGGATCGGACGGGTCGGGCGCGACTGGGAACGAGCGGTCGCCAGGGGCACGTTGGACGCCGGACAACTCGCGGCGGCCGCGTCCAACTTACGACCCGCGACCGACCTCTTGACCGTCCTGCCGACCGTGACCGTGGTGGTCGAGGCGATCGTCGAGCGCGAGGACGCCAAGGCCGCCCTGTTCGCCACGGTCGGGACGCACGCGGCACCGGACACCCTGATCGCGTCGAACACGTCGTCCATCTCGATCTCCCGGTTAGCGAGCCACGTCGCCGGGCCGGGCCGGGTCCTCGGCCTCCACTTCTTTAATCCGGTCTCGTCGCTGCCCCTCGTGGAGGTGGTGCGCGGCGCGGAGACGACCGACGAGGTCGTGGGCCAGGCCAGTGAGATCGTGCGCGGCATCGGCAAGACGCCGGTGGTGGTCTCGGACGCGCCGGGTTTCGTCGGTAACCGGATCCTGCTGCCGATGATCAACGAGGCCATCCTCTGCCTCGAACAGGGCGTGGCGGACCGTGAGTCGATCGACGCCGTGATGACGCTGGGGATGATGCACCCCATCGGTCCGCTCGCCCTGGCAGACTTGATCGGCCTCGATGTCTGCCTAGCGATCCTCGAGGTCCTGCACCGGGACCTGGGCCAGGAGAAGTACCGGCCAGCGCCGTCGCTCTCCGAGATGGTCGCGGCGGGGAAACTCGGTCGCAAGTCCGGGGAGGGCTTCTACGCCTACGGTGGGACGAGGACAGGCCCATGACCGACCGACCTTCCGGACGCCCGCTCCGGGTCCTCGTCGCCAAACCCGGCCTCGACGGGCACGACCGCGGCGCCAAGGTGATGGCCCGCGCGCTCCGCGACGCCGGGTTCGAGGTCATCTACACCGGCTTGTTCCAGACGCCGGAGATGATCGCCAGCGCGGCCCTCCAGGAGGACGTGGACGTCGTCGGCCTCAGCATCCTCTCCGGTGCCCACATGACGCTGTTCCCCCGGATCA
>JACCVE010000184.1 GCA_013698285.1 Chloroflexia bacterium
CGAGGCTTCGGTCGCCCAGAGACTGGCCCTGGCGCCGGACGAGCGGGCCGCCTCCCTGGCGTCCCGGGGAATGGACCCCGCCATCGCGGCGCGGGTCGCCGCCGGGTTCGACGCGGTAATGGGCATATCCATCCTCCGCCTGTACCGGTCGGCAGCGCAGCCGGTGATGGCCCGCCTCGGCGCGGACCTGGAGGCCGCCGCGGCCCGTCCCGGGCTCGTCATCCTGGCATCGGGGGACCAGATCGTGGGGACGGACGAGCAGCGGCGGCGGTCGGCAGCCCGGGCCGGGGCACGGGTCGAGACACTCGACGGTCTCGGGCACTGGTGGCTGACCCAGGAGGGTGGGCGGCGGGGCGCCGCGGCACTGGTCGGGTTCTGGGACTCCCTCGAGGTCGCGAGCACGTGAGCGACCCGCTAGCTGCTAGGATTGGCCCTCCGACCGATTGATCTGGGGAGGCTGTGAATGGGCTGGTCGCCTGGCCCGGCAAGGTCCGGCAGTCACCCGGAAGGAACCCACGTCATGCCTCGCGTCACGATGCTGATCGCGCTCCTGGTCCTTCTCCCCGGCATCCTCGCCGGTTCCAGCCTCGCCCATGGTGGGCACGCCACCCCGGTATCACCGGCACCGTCCGGACTGCCGGTCGCCGCGGCGCCGTTCGGGCTCGGCTCCGTGGTCCTTCCCAACGACCAGGCAGGGGTCGAGGCCCTCTTTGACCGGCTGCCCGACGAGATGGGGGGCGAGCCGCTCAGCCTGGGGCCAGAGCGTTCAGGCGAGCGGACGGTCGCGAGCTACGGGGAATCCGATCCCCTGTTTGGTCCGTCACTCACCCTGCAAGCCATCAATTTCGCGGAGGGTGATTTCTTCCCACGGGATTTCACGGGTGTCCAGTTCGTCGCCTCCGCGGCGGGGACCGCGGATTACGGCGCCGAGACGTTCGGCCGGGATGGGAACCTCGCGTGGGTTCGTGCCGAGACCACAGCCGCGGTTGCCGGTGATCGACCTGGGACGCCCGAGGCGGCCCGCCCGATCTACACGCTCGCCTGGGGAGAACTCGATAGTCCCTGGCTCTTCACCGCTGCCGCTGTCGACGCGGAGGGGCTGCGCACCCTCGTCACCGCCTTCGTCACGGCCGCCACCGCCGACCAGGCCACCCCCGTGCCGATGGCGAGTCCCCGCGTGCGGGCGGGATGACGGCCCTCGGGGCGGCTCTGCACCTCGGCACCCTCGCTCCCGACTACGACCACGGAGACGACCGAGCGGCCGACGGTCGGGCTGACCAACGATCGGCATCTCGTCGGCGTACTCCCGACCGGCCGCACCCTGACGAATCTGGCCACTGGCCATCTCCGTCTGGTGTTTCGGCGTCCCACGCCTTGGCGACCAGACGTGCACCCCAGCACGGGGATCATCACCCGTCGATCGCCCCCGCTCCGTGTGCCCGGCCGCACGGCCGGCGGACCGAGCCGGGCAAGGCCCGGTCTGTGCCGGGAACGGCACCGGGGACATCCTCAACTCCCCTGTGCCGACCGCTCCCGCGGTCCCGCGCGGCGGGCGGCGATGTCGGCGGCCAGGGCCGGGAAGGCGGGGTCGATCTCGTAGGCGTAGCCGTCCCAATAGCTATCCCGGGCCGGCACGAAGCGGCGGGGCGGGGCCATGGTCCCGTCCAACGCGGCGGACTTCAGCCGCCGGCAGACCTCTCGCCGCACCGCCTCGACACCCTTCTCCCGCACCTCCGCGGCGGGGATGGGGGGCAAGACCCGCACGCTGAGCCGCTCGCCCCGGCGGAGCCGGGGACCGAAGGGATGCTCCCAGACCCGGTGGCCGCCGGTCAGGGCGATGGGCAGGATCGGGCGATCGAGGGCCCGGGCGAGGGCGAATGCGCCGGGGAAACAGCCGGTCTCGATCCCGAGGATGGTGCCCTGCGGGAAGATGACCAGGCTCTCACCCCGCCCGACGACGGCCCGCGCCTCCCGGGCGAGCCGCCGGTAGGCCGACACGCCCGCCTCCGGCCGGATGATGACCTGGCCCGTGTCCCGCAGGTACGGGCCCAACACGGGCCACCCGGCCAGCTCGTCCCTCCCCACGAACCGCGGCGGGAGGGGCAACCGGAGCAACGCCAGCACGTCCGCGAACCCCTCGTGCAACGGCGTGACGATGTACGCCTCGCCGGGATCGATCCGCTCCAGGCCCTCCCAGTCGATCCGGATCCCGAGCGTCCTCACCATCCGGCCCGCCCACCAGCGCTGGACCCGCATCGCCCCGCGCCGGGCCCCCGCCCGGGCGAGCAGGCGGGCCGCCAGCGGCGCGACTCCCAACCAGAGTGCGATGTCCACGGCCGCCCGCCCGTACTCCCTGCGGCCGGTGACCCCGATGCGGCCACCGGCCAGGGTGAAGCGGACGGGCGGTTCCTCCTGGTGACCGTCGGCCGGGATCGCGGGGCGGGCGGCGTCCATGGGCCCCCTACTCCCCGCCGGCCGCGAACGGGCCCACGAC
>JACCVE010000353.1 GCA_013698285.1 Chloroflexia bacterium
TCCCACCTGGGTCCGGCCAGTCAGGAGCCGGGTGAAGGCGAGGGTCGTGCCCCGGATGATGAACAGGGTGCCGAGGGTGATGATGAACGAGGGCAGGCCGGTGCGGAGGACGAGATAGCCGTTCATCGCCCCGACAGCGAGGGCGAAGGCGAGCGACGCCAGGATCGCGGGCCAGATGCCCCAGCCGAACTCGGCCGGGAAGATGGCCACGATCATGCCGCAGGCGCCGAGCATCGAGCCGATCGAGAGGTCGAACTCGCCCCCGATCATCAGCAGGGCGACGGCCACCGCCAAGATGCCCAGCTCGGCCGAGACCTCCAGGTAGGACGCCACGCCGGTCAGGCGGAGGAACCCGCTGTCCCCGGCCAGGATGGCGAAGAAGACCCAGACGACCACGGCACCCGCGACCGCCCCCATCTCTGGCCGGACAAGCAGCCGCTGGACCAGGCCCGTCCGGGCGACGCGCTCGTCGGAAACCGCCGCGGGCATCTGGTCACCCATTCGCGCGGGACTCGCCATGTGGCCTCCGGACAAGGAACGGGGCGCCCGCGTTGACGCGAGCGCCCCGTCCGCGAGGGGTCGGTGGCACGGCGTCCCGGGGAGATCGCCCCGGGGACACCGTGCCGGGGACGCTAGCGGGTGCCGGCCTCGGAGAGCTGGATCACGCGCTCGGCATTTTCCTGGGTGACCAGGCCGGGGCCGGTCATGATGACCTCGTTGGCGACGGTGTTGAGGTTGGTCGCGTTCAGGGTCAGCAGCACGATCGGCAGGTAGCCCTGCAGGTACTGCTGCTGGTCGACCGCGAACAGCATGTCACCGGCGGCGATGGCCTCCAGGACTTCCGGCGAGAGGTCAAAGGTGGCGAGCTGGATGTCGGCGGCGCGGTCGGAAGCCTGGACCGCGTTCAGGGACGGGAGCGCGCCGGTCGGCCCGAGGGCCAGGACGCCGTTGATCGCCTCGTCCTCGGTCAGGGCGGCCTCGACCCGCTGCTGGGCCTCGGTCGGGTTGGTAAGCTCGACGGCGAGGACCTCGACGGTCCCCCCGGCCTCGGTGATCGCGGCGGTGAAGCCCTCGCAGCGGGCATCCAGGCCGGCGTTGCCGACTTCCTGGTTGACGCAGAGGGCGGTGGTGACTCCCGCCTCGGCCATCGCCTCACCGGCGCCGACGCCGGCCTCGTACTCGGTCTGGCCGACGTGGTTCAGGGCGCCCAGCTCGGCGGCCACGTCGCTGCCGGAGTTCATCGTGATGACGGGGATGCCCGCCTCGACCGCGGCCTGGATCGACGGTGACAGGGCCTCGGCGTCGGGGACGGAGACGACCAGGCCGTCCGGCTCGGTGGCCACGGCGGCGTCGATCAGTTGGGACATGGCGACCATATCGAAGGTCGCCGGCGCCTGGTAGTCGACGTTGACGCCCATGTCCTCGCCGGCCTGGGCGACGCCGTTTTGGACGACGGACCAGAAGGGGTCGGAGGCCTGGCCGTGAGAGACGACGATGAAGTTCAGGCTGGCGCGGTCAACTTCGTCCTGGCCCTGGGCGGTCATCATGCCGCCGATGACCAACATCATCACGATCGTCAGTGAACCGAGTGTCTTGACCAAACGATGCATCGTGTGTATCTCCTACAATGGCCGCGGGCGGATCACCGGTGACCCACCAGAGCGTCGCGTGAACACGGATTCGAAGGTATTCCCGGGGGCGTGCCCTCGGGCTCGCTCGGCCTCCTTTCGTCGCACCGTCGCGCGTTCCTGACCACCGTGGCAGGGCGGCGGGTGTCGCGGTGCGCGACAGTCTAGACGAAAAGGCGTTCACGTGCCCGACCCGCTTCCCAGGCGCGCCTGGCCTCACGCACTCCCGCGTCCTCGCTGACCTCGGCGACTGGCACGTCCCACCAGCCCTCGTAGGACGGGACACCCTCCAAGCGGTCGTCCCGGACGTGGATCAGGACGGTGCCCCGCTGCGCCCGGGCGGTCGCCAGGGCGGCGACCAAGTCGTCCCGGCCGTCGCACTCGATGACGCGGGCGCCGAGGCTGCGGGCATTGGCGGCCAAGTCCACCGGCAGGGTGCGAACCGCGTCTCCGGCGCCGTCGCCCGGCAGCACACCGTCCTCCGGGAAGACGTAGCGGGTGCCGAAGCCGTCCTGGCCAAGCGAGCGGCTGAGGGCGCCGATGCTCTTGTAGCCATCGTTGTCGAAGAGGACGATCGTCAGGTCGATCCCCTCCTGGACGGCGGTGACGATCTCGGCCGAGAGCATGAGGTAGCTGCCGTCCCCGACGAGGACGTAGACCTCACGGTCGGGGGCGGCCATCTTGACGCCGAGGCCGCCCGCGATCTCGTACCCCATGCAACTGAAGCCGTATTCGAGGTGGTACTGCTTGGGGTGGCGGGTCCGCCAGAGTTTGTGGAGGTCGCCGGGCAGGCTGCCGGCGGCACAGACGATGATGGCGTCGGGGTCGCCCTCCTCGTTGATCGCCCCGATCAGTTCGCCCTGGCTGGGCAGGGGCGCCAGGCGCTTGGCGTAGATGCGCTCGACCTCGGCGTCCC
>JACCVE010000365.1 GCA_013698285.1 Chloroflexia bacterium
GGCTTAGTGCGCGATTCCTGTCCCAAGGACCGGGTCCTGGTCGGTCCATCGAAGCGTCAACGCCGCCCGATTGTGGACACAACCACGGTGCCTACGGCCACAGCCACGCCCCCGGGAGAGGGCGGCACCGGACGGCTGAGGAGGACCATTGAGCGACGGGCCTGACAGCACGACGAGCGCCGCCGGGCAGCATCCCCGACCGCACGCTTCGTGGTGCTAACGCCCCGGCCACCGCGATGGCGGCGTCGTTCCCCCGGGGAGGGGGAGTCCGTTGATCGCGCTCACCACCGTCGCCGCCACCGCACCGGAGACGGGAGCCGTGCCCGCTCCGATCCCGCCTCACCAGGGCCCGCGGAGATCGTTCTCACCGTCGTCGTGCTGCCCCCCCGTCGTCCTCCGCCTGGTCCGACCTCGGTTCCCACAGCGCAGCCTCTGCCGCATAGCCGTCCGGCTCCCCGACCGGCACGATCATGTGTCTCTGGAGGTCGAAGATCATGGGGAAGCGGGGCTCCACCGTCGGCAGCGGGTCGTCTCCCGTCGGGGGATCCTTCGGCACGACCCGGTATCCCTGGTGGTCCAGCCAGGCGACCAGGTGATCGGCGACGGGATCGATCGTGTCGAGCGGGAAGCGGTCCCCGTCCCCGGCGGCGGGATGGTTGAAGCTCCCCAGCATCCGCTCCCAGTCGAGCGCCCGGGCGACGGCCTCGTGCACCTCTCGCAACTCATGGCGCCCCTCGCGAGAGGAGGACTGGACGCGACGACGGAACCGCTCCAACAGCCGCTGCCGTAGGTGCCACTGGCTCTTCGCGAACCCGAACGGGTAGCCGTGAGAGCGGATGCGCTCGCTCGGCCGCTGGTCCTTGGTCCGCTCCTCCCAGTTCGGCAGCCCGAGGTGCAGCCCGTCGGGACCACTCAGGCCACCGGCCCCGCCCTCCTCCGTGATGAACTGGAGCATCCGCATCACGTCCCGCTTCCTCCGCTCCCGGTAATCATCGCCGTCCACGCGCGCCTCCTGTCCATCGCCCGACCGGTGACCGAACCGACGCGCCATCCGAGAACAGCACCGGAGGAGGGCACGGGGAGCAACGAAAAACCCCGCACGTGGCAGGGTAGTGCGACCCTTGGTTCCCCTTCTGGGGCCTATCCCCTCGTCTGAGGGTGGGCACCTTGGCGGTCGAGGCCAGGTTGCCGGGCACCGTGTCAACGGTGCCGCTCTTGATAGCATCTTCGATTGTCGAACCCATGATCGCACGGGACGGTGCCGAAAACAAGCGCGTGAGCCTCGCTATCGAGCCCCAACCCGTTGGCATCGCTCAGGTCGAGTTCCGTCCCCCGGACCCGGGTACCGCCCCCGAGGGCGTGCGACGTGAGCCGACTCTCGGTGGTCCGAGTTCGCCTCCAAGGGCACGGGAGCGAAACCTGACATCCCCTGGCACCTCGCCCGATCCTGCTGGGGTCGATTTCTCTCGCCGCCCCGTGTTCCCTACGGGCGGACCAGCCGGGCGACCGCCTCCTTGACCGTCTCCCGGCGGTGTTCGGGCACCGGCGCCCCCTCGCCCGGGGCAACGGAGTCGAAGCGCGTCCGGGCGATGGCGTAGATCAGCTCCAGCAGCGTCGCGGCCGGCAGGCGGTCGCTGACCAGGCCGGTCCGCTGGACACCGGCGATCGCCTCGACCTTGTGCGCGGTGGCCGCGGTGATCGTCGTCGTCCGCGCCCCCGCCCCGCCCCGCTCCAGCCGGTCCCAGGTCGCGAGCCGGTCGACCTCCGGGTACTTCTCGTACTGCTCGGCCAACCGGGCCGCGTACTCGGGCAGGTCGGCGGCGTCGATCGGGACGTCGGTCACGTTGCGGACCACGGCCGCGTCGAAGACCGCGTCGAACAGCCGGTCCTTGCTCGTGAAGTAGGCGTAGATCATCGCCTTGTTGCAGCCGGCCGACGCGGCGATGCGATCGACCCGCGCCCCGGCGATGCCGTGCCGGGCAAACTCGACGGTCGCCTCGTCCAGGATCCGGCGCCGGGTAGCTTGACTATCTCGTTTCATGCTCGCAATGATACATCCAACCGGTTGGTTGACATCTGGTTGGAATCGCCGTACCCTGACACCGGGCTACCAACCAGTTGGTTGGAAGTATGACGTGGTGAGGCCGTCGATGTGCCGGCCAGCGCGACCTCACCGCCCACTCCGTCCGGTCGCGCCGGCCGGGCGGCCACCATGGAGAAAGGCTCACCATGAAGCTCGCCATCCACTACTCCAACTTCATCCTGGCCGGGGCGGGGGCGCCGCTGGCGCAGAACCTGGCCGGCGTCGCCCGCGCCGCCGACCAGGGCGGCATCAGCCAGATGACGCTGATGGACCACTATCTCCAGATCCCGCCCGTCTCACCCCGTGCCGAGGACCCAATGCTGGAGGGGTACACCACCCTCGGCTACCTGGCCGGCATCACCGAGAACCTGACGCTGGGCCTGCTGGTGACCGGCGTCACCTACCGCCACCCCGGCCTCCTCGCCAAGATCGTCGCCACCCTCGATGTCCTCTCCGGCGGCCGGGCCCAGCTCGGCATCGGCGCGGCCTGGTACGACCGCGAACACGAGGCCCTCGGCGTGCCCTACCCGCCGACCGCCGAGCGCTTCGAGCGGCTGGAGGAGACGCTCCAGATCTGCCGCCAGATGTGGGGCGACGATGACGGGCCGTTCGAGGGAAAGCACTACCAGTTGGCTGAGACGATGTGCGAGCCGCGCCCGGTGCGGGGGATCGCGACCCCTATCCTGATCGGCGGGATGGGCGAGAAGAAGACCCTGCGCCTGGTCGCCAAGTACGCCGACGCCTGCAACCTCTTCGCCGTCGACCACGACGAGATCGGCCGAAAGCTGGACATCTTGAAGGGGCACTGCGAGACCGAGGGCACCGACTACGACCGGATCGAGAAGACCATCATCGGCGGCCCGGACGCACTCGCCGACGTCGATGTGTTCCTCCGCGAGATGGAGGGCTACGCCAAGCTGGGCATCGGCCAGGTCTGGAACGGCCCGGCCAGCGATGACCCGGCGGCCTGGGTGACCCGGGCCGGCGAGGAGGTCGTGCCGCGCCTGCGCGACATCTAGCGGCCAGGCCCCGGCGGTGACGTGTCGTTCGCCGCCGGGCGGGACGATGAGGAGGGACCACGCGATGCCCACGATCCGAATCGGGGCCCAGATCCAGCCCCAGGGCGCGACCTACCGGCAGATGCGCGACGCCTGGCACGCCGTCGAGGAGGCGGGGGCCGACACGCTCTTCAACTGGGACCACTTCTACCCGCTCCACGGCGACCCCGACGCCGCCCACCTGGAGGCGTTCACCCTCCTCGCGGCGATGGCGGTCGAGACCGACCGCGTC
Source organism: Chloroflexia bacterium (assembly GCA_013698285.1). Lineage (GTDB taxonomy): Bacteria > Chloroflexota > Chloroflexia > Thermomicrobiales > UBA6265 > JACCVE01. The sequence goes on from JACCVE010000365.1 coordinate 3,374, forward strand.
CAGTTCGGCCCCTTGGTCGCCAGCAATACCTACCGCAACCCCAACCTCCTCGCCGACATGGCCCGGACGATCGACCACATCTCCGGCGGCCGGTTCATCCTCGGCATCGGCAGCGGGTACTTCAAACGGGACCACGACGAGTACGGCTACGACCTCGGCACGCCCGCCAGCCGCCTCGCCGCCCTCGGCGAGGCCCTCCCCGTCATCCGGGAGCGGCTCGGCACGCTGAACCCCGGTCCGGTCCATGGAAAACTGCCGATCCTGATCGGCGGCGGGGGCGAGAAGGTGACGCTGCGGATCGTCGCCGAGCACGCCGATATCTGGAACTACTTCGCCGGCCCAGAGGAGATGGGCCACAAGAACCGCGTCCTCGACGACTGGTGCGCGAAGGTCGGCCGCGACCCGGCCGAGATCGAGCGGTCGACCTGGTTCGACGCCGGCATGGGCATGACCGACCCCGATGCCTACGTCGCGGCGGGCATGACGCATTTCATCTACGGCACCGGCGGCCCGGACTACGACCTCGGCCCGCTCCGCGAATTGATCCGGTGGCGGGACCAGCGAACGACCCGGCCGGACCGGCCAGACTCTCCCCCCGGCGAGTCTGGCTCGCACCAACACGCCTCACCCCCGGCCGGCTGATCTCGGAACGAGGGCGAGTACGAACCCGCGGCGGAGAATCGCCACGTGGGCGCCCCATCTGGGACGCCACCGACGATCGTCCCGGCCCGGGGATCTCGATCAACACGCCCTGCGACTCTGGGCGTGATACCGTGCCGAGTGGTCCCCGGCGACCCTTCCCGGCACCGCGTGGTCCGACGGTCTCCGGCCCTCCCTCGGAGGGATGACCCCGGTTCGCCACGACGACGTGAAGAGGAGAATCCGGATGACGACCGTCTTCGTGCATGGGAACCCCGAGACGCCGGCGGTCTGGGACCCGCTCGCGGCCCGCCTCGCCGAGGCGGGCTACGCGGACCAGATTCGCCTCTCGCCGCCCGGGTTCGGCGCGCCCGTGCCGCACGGCTTCGGCGGCACGGTCATCGACTACCGTGACTGGCTGGTGGCCGAATTAGAGCGGATTGGCCGCCCGGTCGATCTCGTCGGCCACGACTGGGGCGGGGGCCACACTGTCAATGTCGCCATGACGCGGCCCGACCTGCTCCGCGGTTGGTGTTCGGACGCCATCGGGGTGTTCGACCTCGACTACGTCTGGCACGACCTCGCCCAGACCTGGCAGCGGGCGGGGGAGGGCGAGGCTTCGGTCGCCCAGAGACTGGCCCTGGCGCCGGACGAGCGGGCCGCCTCCCTGGCGTCCCGGGGAATGGACCCCGCCATCGCGGCGCGGGTCGCCGCCGGGTTCGACGCGGTGATGGGCATATCCATCCTCCGCCTGTACCGATCGGCAGCGCAGCCGGTGATGGCCCGCCTCACCGCCAGGCTGCTGGCTATCCCGAATGTCGGGCTAGCTCCCGGCCGTTCCCGGCGTTGGGATCGCCCCGAGCTGCCGCAGCAGGCCCAGCAGGTCGAGTTCGACCCAGTGTTCCGCCACCTTGCCGCCCACCATGCGGTTGAGTTCGATGGATGAAAACGTCACCTGCCGGTCGGTCGGCGGGATGCCCTGGAACTCGCTGCGGTGGGTACCGCGGAACGTCACGCGGGCCGCGACCTTATCTCCGGCGGCAAAGCTTTCCTCCACCGTCAACCGCAGGTCGGGAAACGCCGCCGCGAAGGAGGCAATGAACCCTGCCCAGGCGTCACCGTCCAGGGGGCCGGGAACACCCGGAACGTGGGCCACGAAGCCGGGGGCGCGGGCGGCTGCTTCCGCCCGCGTGTCGCGGGCGTTGTACGCCTCGATCCATCGTTCGACGACGGCCGCGTTCTCTTCGCCTGACATCGCATCGCTCCTTTCTCGGTCCCGACTACTGCCCCTCGTCGCGTGCCCCACCGGGACCGCCTCGTCGGGCAACGGCCCGAGGATATCGACGCGGTATTTAGCGGCCACGGCCATGAGCGTCGCCATGTCGGGCGGTGCGGACGGTGGCGAGGACCAGTCCGCCGTTGGCTCGCCCAGCTCGACGACGAACTGCTCGAAGCCGGCCGGGGTGGCGAAGAGGAGCAAGCGCGCCGGTGCCGTCCCCTCGACTCGGAACCCGTGCGGGATGTCGCGCGGCCCCCAGACCCAAGTCCCTGGCCCCGCCGCCACCCGTCGGTTGCCGCAGAGAAACGTCATCTCGCCCTCGGCAACGTAGAAGGCCTCGTCCTCGGCGTGGTGGACGTGCCATGGCGAGGCGAACCCGGCCGGGAGCACCTGTTCGACCAGGCCGAGGGCACCGCCGGTCTGGTCGCCCGTCGCCTTCACCCAGGTCTGGGCGCCCAGGAACCAAAGCATCTCGCCCTCGCCCCGGGCAAGGGCGTAGGCTCCCATCGTCTCCATAGCGTTCTCCTCCGTGCATCGGCTGCTGGACTCCTGCGGTGATCGTCACCAGCAGCCCGGCGTTCCTCATGACTCTCGAACGGGTCTCAAACGACACGCATGTGCCCGCTCAATTGCTACGCCTCGGGCGGTGGGGCAAACGCGATCCCGTGCTTTGCCGCGATAGCGAGCAGCGCCGGGAAGTCCGGGGTCGTCACCACCGGGACGTCGCCCTCGACGCGAGTACCCGCTTCTGCGAAGAAGCGCTCCATCTCCGTCCCCGGCGTCAAGACAATAACCGTTCGTGCGGGGTCTCCTTCGATCGCTCGATAGCCGTGGGCAGCTCCAGCAGGGATGAACACCGTGTCGCCGGGCGTGGCGTGAATCACGTAAGGCTCATCGTCCTGCACTCCGCAAAACTCGAACGCACCCTCTAGGACTGTGAAGCTC
>JACCVE010000373.1 GCA_013698285.1 Chloroflexia bacterium
GGGGGTACGGCGAGGCTCGGACATCACGGTGCGACCGGGGACGGGGCAGGATGGGGACCAGGGTCGCTCGCGAGGAGGGTGCGGACGGCGGCGGGTCGGTCGGGGGCGGTGACGAGGGATTCGCCGACGAGGACGGCGTGGGCGCCGGCACGATGGACCCGCTCGAGATCAGCGCGGGTGAAGATGCCACTCTCGCTGACCAGGGTGACGCCGGGGGGGATGCGGCCGGCGATGGCCTCGGTCGTCGCGAGGTCGAGGTCGAAGGTCCGCAGGTCGCGGTTGTTGACGCCGACCAGGGTGGCGCCGGCGGCGAGGGCCCGTTCCAACTCGGCCGGGTCGTGGACTTCGACCAGTGCGGTCAGGCCCAGGTCGACCGCGCGGCCGAGGAGGGCGATCAGGGCGGCGTCGTCGAGGGCGGCGACGATCAGGAGGGCGGCGTCGGCACCGTGGGCGCGGGCTTCGAGGAGTTGGTAGTGCGAGACGATGAAGTCCTTGCGCAGGACGGGTACGGGCCGGGGGGCGGAGCGGGCGACGGCGACGACGGCCTCCAGATCGGCCAGGGAGCCGTGGAAGAACGGCCCGTCGGTGAGGACGGAGAGGGCGGTCGCGCCCCCCTCGATGTACTCCCCGGCGAGCGTGGCGGGATCGACGGCGACGGGGAAGACGCCGCGGGAGGGTGAACCGCGCTTGATCTCGGCGATCAGGCCGACCTCGACGGCGCGGAGCAGCGTCGCGAGTGGTAGGGCATCTGGACGGGCGGCGGCCCGGCGGGCCAGGTTGGCCTCCGGTACCTCCGCCTGACGACGGGCCAGGTCGAGGGTGGTCCGTTCGATGATCCGGTCGAGGATGGTTCCGGTCAGGGCGACGCCGGGGGTGGCCGGGTCGTCCGTCGCGGTCCGCGCGGCTGGCGTCGGCATCACGGTTGGCCCTCCCTCTCCCCCGAGACGGGTTCGTACCGCCAGATCACCGTCCCGCGTGGCGACCACATCGGCGAGGATGGTTCCCGAGCCCTCGAGGGTCCCATCAGGTTCCGGCACCAGGACCTTCCCGGTGGGTGGTCCTGATGCGGAACCGCGGTCGTCGGGTTGGGCCGGGGGCCGCTGGCGACCGCGACCGCTGTGGGCCGGTCCCCCGGTGACTCTATGGAGACTTGCCGCTGTACGGAACGGGCGCGGCGACCGGCCGGACCGGAGTCGCCACGGGTCGGGCGACGGGCGCCGACATCCGCCGTACCACGCCGCACGGGGGCACCACGCCACCCCGATCTACTGGGATGTCGTCCCGCATCGGGATGTCCCGCGGGAGGGCGCCCTCGTCGGGACCCGAGCGCCGGGCCCGTCGATGAGCCGGACCGGCCAGACACGGCGGCCGTCGCGCCGGGCAACGACGAGGGCACGTCGCGGGCGGGGCCCACGCTGACGGACTTCGGCCCACGGGACTCACGTTCCGCTCCGGACGGGAACACGCCGACTCGGGGGCCGGTCACGCTGGGACCCCGGCGGGCGCGGCGGCCAATTCTTGCGTCATGCTGGCCAAGGCGTCTAGGGCGGCGGCGGCGGCGCCGGAGTCGAGGGAGCGGCGGGCGAGGTCGATACCCTCGGCGAGGCTGCCGGCGGCGTCGGCGGCATAGATGCCGGCGCCGGCGTTGAGGAGGGTAACGTCGCGGCAGGGGCCGGGCTCGCCGCCGAGGACACGGCGGGTGATGGCGACGTTGGTGGCGACGTCGCCGCCGGCGATCGCTTCCCGGCCGGAGCGAGCGAGGCCGAAGTCCTCCGGGGCGATCGGGTAGGAGCGGATGTCGCCGCGACGCTCGTCGTACTCGGTGACCATCGACGGGCCGCTGAGGCCGAGTTCGTCGAGGCCCTCCTCGGCGTGGACGAGGACGGCGTGGGCGCTGCCGAGCTCGCGGAGGACCTCGGCCAGGGTCGGGGCGATGGTGGGGTGGCCGACGCCGATCAACTGGTGGCGGGCCCCGGCCGGGTTGGTGAGGGGGCCGAGGACATTGAAGACGGTCCGGATGCCCATCTCGCGGCGGGCGGGGCCGACGAACCGCATCGCGGGGTGGAAGGCCGGGGCGTACATGAAGCCGATCCCGACCTCGTCGATGCAGCGGGCGACGGCGTCCGGGGTCAGCTCGACCGCGACCCCGAGGCCCTCCAGGACATCGGCCGAGCCGCACTTGCTGGTGATCGCCCGGTTGCCGTGCTTGGCGACCCGGACACCGGCCCCGGCGATGACGAAGCTGGCGGTGGTGGAGATGTTGAACGTACCGGAGGCGTCGCCCCCGGTGCCGCAGGTGTCCACCAGAGGGCCACCGTCGAGGCGTGGCGTGACCTTGAGGGCGTGCTGGCGCATGCCGCGGGCGAAGCCGGTGATGACGTCGACCGTCTCGCCGCGCAGGCGGAGGGCGGTGACGAGGGCACCGATCTGGGCGCCGCTGACCTCGCCGGACATGATGGCGTCCATGGCCCGGGTCGCGGCGGCGGCGGAAAGGCCTTCGCCCTCGACCACGGCCCGGATCGCGTCACGGATGTCATAGGGAGGGCCGTCGGGTTCATCGATCCCCACCCCCGCCCCGATCGCGGCTCGCAACGTATCTTCGACCGCCCGCGCCATGGGGGTTCCTTCCTCTGTAGACGGTAGTCGGTAGACGTAAGGAGGCTGGGGTCAGTAGCCGAGGGCGAGGGCGGGTTCGGGGTGGTGGAAGATGGCGGGGTGAGACGGGTTGGCGAAGTTGGCGAGGAGGTCTTTGCCGGAGGGGGTGAGGATCGATTCGGGGTGGAACTGGACGCCCTCGATGGCGAACTCGCGGTGACGGAGGCCCATGATGATGCCGTCGGCGGTCTCGGCGGTGATCTCTAGGTCGGGG
>JACCVE010000192.1 GCA_013698285.1 Chloroflexia bacterium
GTGTCGTCGCCTTTGGGTTCCGAGGACGAGTGGCTGCGTAGAAATCCCGAGAAGCACCGCAGTGACGTGAGCCCCAGAGCGACACGGACGGAGGTCAGACCATGGACCAGACGCTCTTCGCGATGCCGATCCTGCCCGGTAAGACCGAAGCCACCCGCGCCTTTCTCCGGGAACTGGACGGCCCGCGCAAGCAGGAATTAGCCGCGTGCGATCAGCACCTGGGCATCGTCAAGGAAACGTGGGCCATCCAGCAGACACCGCAGGGCGACCTCTTGCTGGGCTACCTCGCCGGGGAGGACATCGGTCGGGCGTTCACGCAGTTCGCCGCTTCCCAGGACGAGTTCGATCGCTGGTTCAAGCAGCAGATGCAGGAGGTGACCGGTGCGGATCTGAACGCGCCGCCAACCGGACCGATCAGTGAAATCCTCGCGGACTTCGGGGCCTGACCCGTGAAGCCGCCCCTGGGCTTCTTTAGTGTCCAGCAGTGCGGGTGATCGGGTCCTAAGGATCGTTTGCAGACCAGGGTTCTCCGGAACTGAGGAGATCTACCCCTTTCCGGGTCCCGAGCCGTTCCCGATCGTGAGAACATCCCTTGGCTACCGAAACATCGTCCGCGACCTGATTGGCCTGTCCGGGTGCTTCTCCACCCCTGACGGCCCCGCTGTCTCCCGGTCCGGAGACCCGACAGGAGGAACTACCATGGATCTCGACCGTCTTGACCCAGTGGCGACGTCCGTCAGGAAGAACCTATCGCGGCGTGCCGCGGTAGGTCGCCTCGGCGGCGGGGGGTTGGCCGCCGCTCTACTCGCCTCCGTCGGCCTCCAGCGACGGATCGCTGCCCAGGATGCCACGCCGACCGCGCCGGCCGGCTGGCGGACCGAGCATCTGGAGGTCGCGTTCACGCCGGGCACCCCGTTGCCCGGGGTCAGCATCACGCTCGCCGGCGGCGGGCCGCCGCAGCGCGGCGATTGGTTCTATGTCGATTCGCCACTCTACGCCGCCGGCGACGCCGGGGGAACCCAGATCGGGACGTACCAGTGCTTTGGGGCCTGGACCCACGCCGCTACCGACGTCGGCGAGCCAGACCTGCGCCTGACCACGGTCCAATTTCGGTTGGACGACGGGTCAATCATGGGGCTGATCAATGAGCTCGGATCCGACCCGAGTGCCACCTTTGGCGCGGTGCAGGGCGGGACCGGCAGGTACACCGGCGCCCTCGGGACGTTCCAGCAGCTTCCCGGGCCGGAAGTCGCCGCGACCCCAGACGCCTCGGGCACGCCGACCCCGGCTCTGGACGTGGTGCTGGTCCCGTTCGATCTGATCTTGCCGGACCTTGGCTAGGGGGATCCGATGCGCGCACGAGGAACGAGGCCGGCCTCGCGCCGGCGCGTACTCACCCAGGGTTTGGCCGGGGGGCTTGGACTAGGGCTAGGACTCGTGGGCGCCCGCGCGACAGGGGCCCAAGAGGCGTTGTTCACCGTCTCGGGGGGCGGGGTCAACCTCAAGCAGATGGCGAGCCCCGACGGGAGCACCGAGGTCCCGCTGCGTGAGTCGTTCGCCTTCGACGCTCACTACGCCCAGTGCATCATCGAGGACAACCCGGCCGACTTCGCGATGGACACCTTCGCCATGGGGCGGGTGGTGGTCGAGGCCCACAACTTCTTCATGGCGATGTACGCCACCGAGATGAGCCTGGTCCGCATCCGGGACGGCGGCAACGGAACGCGGGTGGCCCTGCTGACCGGGGCGCTGAGCTGCTCGACCGAAGCCGGCACGGCGAGCGGCACGGTCGGGTCACGGACGGCGACCGAGCCAGCGTTCTACGAAATCGAGGCAGTCGACGGCGGGCACGGTGGTGGGTCGGCAGGGGACCGCTTCGCCTTCACCGTCTTCTTCGACCCCGAGCAGGCGCCGGTCAACCACGCCATCTTCGGCCCGAACCCGACCTTCACCGGCGAGATGGTCGCGGGTGAGGTCACGATCGCGGCGCCGGCGGTCCTGCCCCTTCTGCCGGCCGAGAGACCCGGTGAGGGAACGCCGGCGGCGTAGCGGCACCACCGCGAGATCGAGGAGGTCGGGGCTCGGGAGGTCCAAGAGGCCCTCCGGCCCCGATCGCCCGGCAGGTCAAGCGCGGCAGGTTCAAGAGGTGTCCGTGCCCTTTAGGGGCACCACCCGGCCGTGAAAATCGGTGCTTGGGATCCCCCGCGGGCCTTTTCAAACCACGCTGGGGCATTCGCCGACGGGCAAGGTGCGCCGTGCCGACGCGCGGCACGGTCGCGACCGGTGCAAGGTCTGTGGACCCGGTCGTCGCCCCGACCGCTCAGGCAGAACATCCACCGTCGGGTGAGCCGATATAGAGTGGATTCGTCGGAGGCTGGCGTCGAGGTCCGGATGGGCGCATTCGGCCGCGATGCCGTCCCGGGGCTCGACCGGCGACCGATCGTGCATGTTCGACTTTGGGGCCGTAATCCTCGAACGGAAGGGGTTCCGCCATGGCGATCGTTGCGACCGACCTCGACTGGGGTCCGTTCAACCTGTCGCGGCGCGGCGTTTTGAAGGGCGCGCTGGCCGTGGCGACGGCGCGGTGTGTGTTTCCGCGTGGCAGCCGCGCTGCGCCGCGTCCCGTGTGGAACGGCGCACCCGATGCGCTCTCGGTGGCCGGGTGGCGCACCTGGCTGCTGTCCTCGGGGGACGAGCTGCGCCCCGCCGGGCCCGCGTCGCCGACCGCCGACGAGGTAGCCGAACTCCTTTCCTTGCAAGCCCGCCGCACCGAGGCGATGGCCGACGTCGTCGCCCGGTGGGGTGCCGGGCCGGCGGTGCTGCCGTGGACGGCGCTCGCCCTCGACTTGATCAGAGCGACCAAGCCGAGCCCACCGCGGGCGGCGCGGGCGCTCGCCCATCTCCACGTTGCCACCTACGACGCCGTCGTCGCGGCCTGGGACGCCCAGGATGCGTACCGCCGGCCAGCGCCGCTCGGCGTCGTCGCGGGGCTGACGCCGCTCGGCGACATTGCGGCGGACCGGCCGTCCTACCCGTCCGAGCAAGCGGCCGTGGCCGGCGCCGCGGCTACCGTTCTGGCGTACTTCTTCCCGAAGGAGCCCGTCGGTCACTTCGACACACTGGCGACCGAGGCGGCGACCTCACGTCTGTTGGCCGGTGTCGCCTACCGGAGCGACATTGAGGCCGGGTTGTGGCTGGGACGGGCGATCGGCGAGCGAGCCGTCGCCCGCGGCCGGGGCGACGGGGCGGACGCGACGTGGAGCGGCGAGCGGCCGTCCGTACTCGGCTACTGGGAGCCGACGCCGCCGGACTACGTCGAGACGCCGATTGAGCCCACGGCCGGGACCTGGCGACCATGGGTGATCGGCGACGTCGTCTCGGCCCGCCCCGCGCCGCCGGCGCCGTACGGCTCTCCCGCCTGGCGGTCGGAGCTGGCGGCGGTCCAAGAGGCGGTCGCCCGGAGGACGGACGAACAGGCGGCAGCGGCAGTTTATTGGGCGGGCATGCCGGGCACGGTGTCGCCGGCCGGGCTCTGGGTAGAGTTCGCCCGCGACCTCATCTTGCGGGACCGCCTGGACACGCCGCACGCGGCTAGGGTGCTGGCGCTGACGACGGCGGCAACCGTCGACGCATTCATCTGCTGTTGGGACGCCAAATACGCGTACTGGACGGCGCGGCCGATCACCGCCGACCCGACGATCAACGTCTCCTTCGCGACGCCGCCGTTCCCGTCCTATACCTCGGGTCACGCGACGGTTTCCGCCGCCGCGGCGACGGTCCTCGGACACCTCTTCCCGGAGGACGAGTGGGTTTTACAGGAGCGGGCGCTGGAGGCGAAGAACTCGCGGCTGTGGGCGGGCATCCATTTTCCGATCGACAATGACATGGGAGCGGCGATGGGGGCGATACTGGGCCGCCTCGTCGCCGACGTCGCCCGCGGGGATGGGGCGGTGTAAGCACGCGTTCGTGGCGTGCGGCGGCCGAGGCGCGCGTCGGCCCCAGAACCCGTTTTTCAACACGCCGGGTCCTTCTGCGTGATGGACAGACGCCTAGGCCCAGATCGTCGCCGACGACAGTGCTGGCGTATATCTCGAGTTTGACGCCTGAAAGGTGCGAGTGGTCCATGGCGGGTTGCCAGCGAACATGCCCGACGGTTTGGTGGCGTGGGCGACGCGGTATCTGGCCCTCGTCGTGGCGTCCGCTCGGCCGTGGGACGGAGAAGATCGCTCTCCACCTCGACCGCTTCGTCGGCTTCCACGTCACCGTCTGGGCCGACGGCCTCCAGCAGCTAATCAGGGGGCCAACCAGCAAGTCTGGCATGCCGAATCCATTGCCAACCAGTGGAGTCTCGACCGACCGGGCTCGGCTACGGCGAGGGCGGGGCGATGATGGACGAAGACCTTGCCATGGCAATGCCCCTGCCGAACCGGGAGGTGCGACTGGCCTATTGCGACCGTGTCTTCACCCTGACCGATGGGAGGTTGGCGGACGTCGGGGATAGGGGAGCCAGTACGCCTGGGTCTTCTGGACGTTCGATTAGGACTCGCCCGACCCGAGCGAACACACGGTCACATCGCGCGCGACCGACATGTCCGGCGATGTCCAGCCTGCTCCCGATGATCCGTTCCTGACCGGTAACTCGACGTTCTAGGAGAGCAACGGGCAACTCACCCGGCGCGTCCGCATCGACTGACCCGTCTGGTCGGACGATGAGGTCTCACGCGGTGGACCTCCATTTGACTACCGGTGGTCGGTAGCGACGGACTGATGCCCCACGAGCCTGACGAGTGCGATGATCGCGCCCGTCGGGCCGTTTGCGTGCTCGGTGATCTGGCGACATCGCGTCCGACCACGCTGGACCCGGTGCACGACATCGTCAGGGC